>JANYFO010000197.1 GCA_025362635.1 Gemmatimonadaceae bacterium
ATATCGGCATCCTGCTTAAACGCTTCGCACCCAACGCAATACAACCCGCGATACGAACGCTCGTAAAAGTCATCGGGATTGCGCTCGGCAATCCGACAAATGAGCGCTTGCACACCAACCTTGTGGTGCGCGTCCGTTGTACGAATAAACTGATCGTACTGCACGTTCAATCGCGCCCACATCGCCTGAAAACGTATTGCAATTTCGTCAGCGAGCGCGAGCGGCGTCACGTTAAGTGCCGCCGCTGTTTGCTGCACCTTTTGCCCGTGTTCGTCCATGCCCATCAACAAATGCACGTCGAAACCCGCGAGTCGGTGATAGCGCGCGATAACGTCGGCGCCAATCTTCTCGAGCGCGTGTCCTAAGTGCGGATCACCATTCGCGTAGTCGATCGCGGTTGTCAGATAGAAACGCGGCACGTCAGTTGTCGAGAGTAGTATCGTTTTCATCATCATCCACGGCGTCGTTCGCCGCGGGTGCACCGCTTGCGCCACTATCGCCGACGCGCCGTTCCTCCGCCGCGCGGAGACGACGTCCACCACGACGTCCACGGCGGCGCTTCCGACGTGGATCGTCTACCTCGTCACTTGTGGAATCGGTGCGCGCAACCGACTCCGCGTCGATTAACTCGTCGACCATCGTGTCAGCGAGCGGAGCGCTGATGCCGAGCGCAACATCAACATCAACATCAACATCAACATCAACATCAACATCAACATCAACATCAACATCAACATCAACATCAACATCGACGACAAGCACAAGGTCGACGACTGAGAAATCGTCAGCTTCCTCCAAACCGTCGGCGACAACCATTGCTGTAGGCGTCGCGTCACTGTCAATCGCCATTTCCTCGCGATCAGGCGCTTCGTGATGCTCGTGGCGATCACGCACTGGCTCAGTGCGCTCTGCCGCCGTTGAATCACCGAAACTGCCTACCTCGGCTCGCAAGTCCACCAGTAACACAACTCTCGAGTCGCCTTCGGCCGAGCGCAACGTGATGCGCTCGTTGAAGATGTCGCACGCTATCACCTTCTCTTCGCCCAGCGACGTTTGCAAAATCTTGCCTTCCTTCGGAAAGCGCCGACGACTCTGCACATAGAACTCATGCTCGTAGCGCAAGCAGCACATGAGACGTCCGCAGGCACCAGAAATTTGCTGCGGATTAAGTGACAACTTTTGATCTTTCGCCACGCCAAGGTTTACTGGACGCAAATCGGGAAGCCACGATGCCGAGCAGTACTCGCGCCCACATCGGCCGATGCCGCCTAACCGCTTCGCTTCGTCACGCACACCAATCTGTTTAAGCTCGATCCGGGTACGAAACATTGCCGCTAAATCGCGTACCAACGACCGAAAATCGACGCGACGCTCCGCCGTGAAATACAACGTCAGCTTGCGACGGTCCCATTGCCACTCAGCGTCCGTCACCTTCATCACTAAGCTGTTGGCCTTAACGCGCTCCATCGCTTTTTGACGCGCATGCTCGTTTTCGTTGCCGAAATCGCGCGCTTTGACGTTTTCGTCGGTGGTGGCGAGGCGTAAAGCGGTGCGAGGCGGCGGCGTGGAACCACACCCGTGAGCGCACCCGTTGCACCGCACTTCGGCCAGTTGACCCGTGGAGTGCACGTGACCAAAATCTTCCCCGCGATCTGCTTCAACAATCACGCCCGCCTTGAGCGGAGGTGCACTGTCGCCAGTCCACTGGAAGAACTCTTTGCGGTTGCCTCGAAAGGCGACTTCGATGAGATGCGGCACGCGGACGACGCTACTCCGTGAATTGACCCATACGCAGAAACTTCTCGCGCCGCCGACGAACCAACTTGTCCGGCTTGAGCTTCTGCAACTCCTCGAGATTGCGAATCAGCGTTTCACGCAGCGATGCGGCGGTGGTCTCATGATCAGAGTGTGCACCACCGATTGGCTCCGGAATGATCTCGTCCACCACTTTGAGTTCGATCAAATCGGCCGAGGTGAGCCGCAACGCTTTTGCGGCCTTTTCACGCAGCTCCGGGCTTTTGCCGTCCTTCCACAAAATGGACGCGCAACCTTCTACCGTGATGACCGAGTACACCGCATTCTCGAGCATAAGCACACGATCAGCCACGCCGAGCGCAAGCGCACCCCCGGAGCCGCCTTCACCAATCACGGTGGCAATGATTGGCACCTGCAATTGGCTCATCTCCAACAAGTTGCGCGCAATCGCCTCGCTTTGGCCACGCTCCTCCGCACCAAGCCCAGCCCAAGCGCCCGGCGTATCGATGAACGTAAGCACCGGCACCTGAAATTTCTCGGCAAGCTTCATCAAACGCAGTGCCTTGCGATAACCCTCAGGGTGCGGCATGCCAAAGTTACGCTTCAGATTCTCTTTTGTATCGCGACCACGTTGGTGTCCGATCACCATCACCGTTTCCCCATCGAGGCGCGCCCAACCTCCGATGATGGCCGCATCATCCCGATACTGCCGATCGCCGTGCAGCTCGATAAAGTCAGACATGGCAAGTCGGATGTAGTCGGCCGTAAATGGACGACGGGCAATGCGAGCCACCTGCACGCGCTGCAACGGAGTGAGGTTGCGATAAATCTCCACGCGCACTTCGGACAACTTTTTTTCAAGCGGAAGCAACGCCTCGCTGACGTCGAACGCGCCTTCGGCGGCACGCTTCTTCACTTCCTCTATCTGTTTCTCAATGTCCGCAATGGGGCGTTCGAACTCGAGAACAGGAGCGGTGGCCATGGCGATTCGGTCGAAAGGAAACGGCGCGGTTAGCCGCCGGCGCGCACGAGGCGCACACGGTCGCTACCCAACAAGGCACGAAGATCAGAGAGCACGACCGGTGATGCCGCCACCGTGAGCGTACGCGAGCGAAAGCGTACCGGCTCGCCGGAATCGTCGTGCCAACGGAGTTCGACAGGGGC
Organism: Gemmatimonadaceae bacterium; assembly: GCA_025362635.1. Taxonomy (GTDB): domain Bacteria; phylum Gemmatimonadota; class Gemmatimonadetes; order Gemmatimonadales; family Gemmatimonadaceae; genus Gemmatimonas. The sequence goes on from JANYFO010000197.1 coordinate 2,920, forward strand.
CACACCTTGGTGTGACTCCAGGGTAATGCGCACATCGTCCATCACGGAAGGCACAAGGTCGCTGCCTCCCGTTAATTCGATCGCCACGGCAAGATCTCCACTTGTGCGAACCTCGGTGAAGCGCGTCACCGTCTCAACGATGAACGTCGGAGCTTCCACATCTTGATCGCGTCGTGAATAACCGCCCTTCAACAGGAGCGGCACATCGGGCCGGACACGGTCGGCGATGACTGCCCAAGCCTCCGGAAAAACCAGCACTTCAGAAGATCCGGTAAAATCCTCCACTGTCAACCGGGCAAACTCAGCACCGGAACGTTTGGCGACTTGACGCTTGATCGCTGACACCACCACGCCAATAGTCACCGGGTCGATCGTCCACGTGCCGAGCTGCGCAACGGTATGCGACGCGAAGAGCTCACATTCCGTCCGAAAGGGCTCCAACGGATGACCAGAAATGTAAAAACCGAGTAATTCTTTCTCGCGCTGAAGACGTTCAGCTTCCGACCAGATTGCCGTGTTGGGTAGTGTTGGTTCTGGTGCAGGAGTAGCGAGCATGTCAGTGCCACCGCCAAGATCACCGAAGAGTGACCCTTGCCCAATTTCCGCTTCACCCTGCCGCAGCGACGCTTCATTAATCGCGTGATCAAGGGCTGCGAGCAACTGCGCGCGATGCCCGCCCAGCCCGTCACAGGCACCCGTGGCAATCAATGCCTCAAATACGCGCTTGTTGCAGACACGCAGGTCCACGCGCGAACACACATCGTAAAGCGACGCAAACGGACCGGCTTCGCGCGCCGCTAACAGCGAATCAATTGCACCGCGACCCACGTTGCGCACGGCACCGAGTCCAAAGCGCAAACGCGTCGCGCCATGCACCGTGAAACGCCATCCCGATTCGTTGACATCAGGGGGCAATACTTCAAGTCCCATCTCTCGCGCTTCCGCGATGTACTTGATGACCTCTTCCGTTTTCCCAATCTGCGCCGACAATAACGCCGCCATAAACTCGGCAGGATAATGTGCTTTCAGCCACGCGGTATGATACGAGAGAACCGAGTAGGCGACTGAATGGCTTTTGTTAAATCCATATCGTCCAAACGTCTCGATTTGCGCCGACAGTTCGTCAATGACTTTCGGGTTGTGCCCCTTGGCAACCGCCTTCGTGACAAACTTTCCAAGTTCTATCTTGATCAGCTCCGCATCTTTCTTGCCCACGGCCTTCCGGAGCACGTCCGCTTCGGCCAACGAAATACCCGCGATCACCTGCGCGAGTCGCATCAATTGTTCTTGATACGTGATAACACCATACGTCGTGCTGAGAATGGGCTCAAGCTCAGGCAACGCATACGCCACCGGCTCTTCGCCGCGCTTCCGTCGGATGTACACGTTGTGCATGCCCGCGTCCAACGGCCCCGGACGCAACAACGCATTCGATGCCACCAAGTCGTCAAACCGGTCGCACCGCATGCGTTTTAGTACGTCCGTCGCAAGCGGCGATTCAAATTGAAACACGCCCGCCGTACGACCGGCACGCAGCAGTCTATACGTGTCCGGATCGGTGAAGCCGCGTTCCTCAAGCACCACGTCAACGCCGCTGCGCTGCTTGATCAGCGCGAGCGTATCGCTGATCACCGTGAGCGTGGTAAGCCCAAGAAAATCCATCTTTAACATGCCCGCGTGCTCGAGCGCGTTCATGTCGTACTGCGTGACAATCACGCGCTCGTCATCACCCGACCCCGATCCCTTCGTGGCCTGCGTGCAGATGGGCACAAAGTCGACGAGCGGCCCTGGTGCGATCACCACGCCCGCGGCGTGCACGCCCGTATGACGCGACAATCCTTCCAGCGAAATGGCAAAGTTTAGCAGCTGGGTGTACCGCGGATCGTCCGCATACAAGCGCTTGACCTCAGGCACTTGCACGATGGCTTGCTTCACCGTCAACGAGAAATTTGGTGCATTGGGAATCAACTTCGCCAACGCATCCGTCTCGCTCGGCGTGAACCCAAGCGTACGCCCCACATCCTTAATCGCGGCGCGGGACTTCATCGTCCCGAACGTGACGATCTGACCGACGGAATCCTTTCCGTATTTATTGCGCACGTACTCGATCACTTCACCGCGACGTTCGAAACAAAAATCAACGTCGACGTCTGGCATCGACACGCGTTCTGGATTCAAAAACCGCTCAAAAAGCAAATCAAACTCGAGCGGACAGACATCGGTGATGCGGAGCGCGTACGCGACCAACGAACCGGCCGCAGACCCGCGTCCCGGACCAACGGGAATGCCGAGATCACGCGCCGCTTTGATAAAATCGGCGACAATCAAAAAATAGCCAGCATATCCGGTCTTCGTGATCACACCGAGCTCGTACTCCAGCCGATCACGCACCTCGTCACGGAACGGATCGCCATAACGCATCTTCGCGCCATCCGTCGACAATCGCACAAGCAGTTCGTTCTCACTCCCGACCCCTTCCGGCAACGGGAATGACGGCACGTAATACTTCTTCGCGAACTGCACATCGACGGAGTCGCCGATGGCCAACGTATTCGTCAGCACATCCTCGCGTCCGGGAAAAAACGGACGGATCTCAGCGGCAGATTTGAAGTACAAGCCGTCGTCGTAATGCATGCGATCGCGATCATTGCGATCTTTGCCGAGGCCGATGCACAACAACACGTCGTGCGCGTCGTGATCTTCATGCCGCAAAAAGTGCGCGTCATTTGTCGCAACCACGGGCAGACCAAGATCATCCGCGAGCGAGAAAATCTTCGCGTTCAGCGTGGCTTGCCCTTCGCTCGTGTGCGCTTGCACTTCGAGGTAGTAGCGATCTTTAAACAGTTCGGCATACCACGCCGCCGCCTCACGCGCCTCCGCCAGGCGGTCGCTCATCAAATGCGACGCCACTTCTCCGGCCAGACAAGCAGACGACACAATCAGTCCTTCCGAATGCGCCGCCAGCAATTCGCGGTCGATACGCGGCTTCGTATAGAACCCTTCGGTGTATCCCAACGATGAAAGTTTGACCAGATTGCGGTAGCCGATCAAATCGCGCGCCAGCAACACGAGGTGGTAATACGGCTTTACGCCTGGTGCAGGACGGCCGCGCGTGCGACGATCACCGGGGGCAACGTACGCCTCCATTCCAATGATCGGCTTAATCCCAGCCTTTCGCGCTTTCTCCTGGAATTCCCAGGCGGCGTGCATGTTCCCGTGATCAGTAATCGCGAGCGCCGGCTGTTCGTACAGCTTGGCGCGATCGATTAGATCATCGATACGATTCGCGCCGTCGAGGAGCGAATACTCGGAGTGACAATGCAGGTGGACGAACGACATGGACCGATAAAGATAGCCGAGCGTGCACCGACATGGCAGCGCGTGCGGAAGCGCGGCGCTGTCGCGGCGACGATCTCCGCTTGCTTTTTGGGCGCACTCGCCTTGACACCAATGGGGTGCTACATCTCACGTGCGGCAATCGAAGAGGCGCGCATCCTATCGCGTCGACAACTAATCAGTCGGGTTATCAACGACAGCACCACCGACGCTTCCACACGCGCCAAACTCGAGTTGGTGGTTGCGGCCCGCACGTTCGCCGTCGATTCGCTCGGGCTTAAAGCGGGCAAAAGCTTCACCTCGTATTCGAAATTGAGTCGAGACACACTGGTGCTCGTGCTTTCCGCCGCCTATCGAGATCGCCTCGAACGCAAAACATGGTGGTTTCCGATCGTCGGGAGTTTTCCGTATAAAGGCTTCTTCGATTTTGCAGAAGCCAAGAAAACCGCAACCCGTCTCCGCGCCGAAGGCTTTGACGTCACCCTCGGCGCGTCGTCCGCATTTAGCACGCTGGGTTGGTTTAATGATCCGCTGGTGAGCACCACCATCGCGCAAGATTCAATCGTACTTGCCAATACAGTCATCCACGAACTTCTGCACAATACATTTTTCGCTAAAGGGCGCGTACCGTTTAATGAATCGTTTGCCAGCTTCGTAGGGGGACGTGGCGCAGAGCACTTTTTTCGCGCCCGTGGCGACACGTCCGCTACCCGCCGCGCCGTCGACGACTGGCACAATGATCTTGTCCTCGGAGCCTTTTGGGCGCGACTGGCACACGAGATCGATAGCGTGTTTGCATTATTGCCGACTGATGCAACGGTTTCGCGCATTGCCGCACGCGATACGGTGTACGCGCGCGCACGGCGACGGCTTGTGGACAGTGTCGCTCCAGACCTGCGTGACTACCCGAAGGGTTGGGCGCACCGCGTCGCGCTGAACAACGCCGTGCTGCTCTCGCGACGCGTGTATGCCGAAGGCTTGGACGGGTTTGATTCGGTGTACGTTGCCGAAGGCCGAGATCTTCGAAAAGCGATCGCGAAGATTATTGCGCAAGCGCAAGCCTTGACACCGTAATCCGTCGGCACGCACAGCCGCTTACGGCACTCGATTGTCCGGCAACAACACGAATCGGACGCGATTGCTTTCGTCAAGATAAATCTTCGCCGCCGCAGCCAGTTTTTCCGCAGAGAGTGCGGCGATCAATGCATCGTCGCTGAACACGGTGGTGGGATCGTCCCCGTTTTCCATGCGTTCGCGCAGCACACTGGCCCACCATCCGTTTTGCTTGTGTGCAACCTCACGTTCACGTCGCTGCTGCTCGCGCACGCGCTCGACTTCCGCAGTGGTTGGCGGCACTCGACGCAGTGAATCGAGTTCTTGCAGCACAGCTTTATACAACGTCTCTGCCTTCTCGGGCGCCGAACCATAGTTAATGGCCACTTGCCACTCTTGGCGTGGTTTCCTCGAAAATGCCGTGCTGACACTCACCGAGTACGTACCGCCAAGCGCCTCACGTAAGCGATCGAGCAGTCGCATTTCCAGCACCTCACCAACGGACGAGAGCAGGTACGACTGCTCGCGACTCCATACGCCTGTACCGGTCACGAGCATGGCCGTCTGGCTCTGCGGCGCAACACCCTTGCGCACAATTTTCTCGATCTGACCCGTGAGCTGCTTCGGTGCAACATCGCGAAATGTTTCTTTGCGATTGGTCACGGGCAACGCACCGAGCCACTGCGCCGCCAACGGTTTTAAAACGGCGAGATCCACGTTGCCAACAAACAGAAACGTGAAGTCGCTCGCGTCCGCGAAATGCTCGCGGTAAATCGTCAACATTTGCGTCAAGTCCAACTCCTTCAGCATCGCCAGCGAGAGCGGACGAACGCGCGCGCTGCCATTTGCGAGTGTGACTTGCACGGTGTCACTAAAGACGGCCGCAGGATTCGCATCCTTATTGCGCAGCGCGTTTTCAAACTGTTGCAACAATGCCTGAAACGCCGTGGTGTCTGCCCGCGGAGCGGTCATGCGCAACCAGACAAGCTGCAGGAGCGTTTCCAAATCCTTCGGCGACGCACGTCCATTCAACCCTTCGCTCAAATCGGCGATGTACGGCGTCACGCCGGCAACCTTGCCCGTCAATTTTTTGTTCAGATCGATCAGCGAGAATTCGCCAACGCCACCGCGTTCAAGGACCGACGTTGTGAATGCGGTGCGAAACACAGCACTATCCGGCGCCAAGCTCACGCCACCCGGACTCCACGCAGACATCACCACTTGATCGGCACTAAAATCGGTAGGCTTGACGAACACCCGGACGCCGTTCGATAGCGTCCATTCCGTCACACCGATGGTTTCGTATTTTTTCTCTGCCACCACTCGTCCAGCGGCGGGCACAGACTTGACGAGCGCGCCTTCGGCAACGGTTTCCGTCCATGCGGTGATCGGCGCCGCTGCCACTTGTTTGAACACGCCACGCAATTCCGCGTCGGTCGGTACGCGTAAGCCACCTTTGTCAGGCATGGACACAGTAATCACGCGATTTGCTTCGCCGATGCGCGACTTGCCGAGGCTATTCAACTCTGCGAGCGTAACACTCGGCAGTACATGCTTGACCAGAGCAAATTCAAAGGCAATTCCCGGAATCGCATCGCCAGATAAAAAGTTGTCAATGTATTCCGAAACAAACGTGCCTGACGGTGTTTTATCGCGCTCGGTATATGCGCGTTCGTACGAGCGCAAGAAGTTGGTGCGCGCACGATCAAGTTCGCTTTGCAAAAAGCCAAACTGTTGAACGCGTGCGGACTCGGTCAGCAGTACCTGCAATGCCTCAATAATCTTGCCTTCTTTTGCTTTTGCGTTGAGCGAGTAATAATCGGCGCCGCGCACCAAGTTGCCGCCCCCCGCGCCCGCGCCTGCAAATGGCGCACCAGGCTTCTGCGACAATTCCCCGAAACGCGCGTTGAGCATGCTGTCGTAGAGACGCTGCATCAACACGTGACGGAGTTCACCAACGGTTTTGGTATTCGTTGGCGGAAGTTTCCACAACACGCCAACAGAGGACGACGTCAATTCGCGATCGGTTGCGATGGTCACCAGTGTTGAGTCATGTTTTGGAACGGTAGCCACCGTTCGCGGACGCGGCGCAGCGCGGCGTGCGATCGATCCAAAGGTGCTCTTGATCATCGATTCAAGCCGCGCCGGATCGGCGTCACCAACGGCAATCACGGCCATCAAATCTGGGCGATACCAGTCTCGCCAGAAGCGACGCAACAACGACGCGTTGGCTGTCTCGAGCGTTTTCGGATCTCCAATCGGAATACGTACCGCGTACTGCGAGCCGCGAAAGAGCACCGGGAACTGCATCGTACGAATGCGCTCACTGGCGCCGAGTCCATCGCGCCATTCAGACAATACCACGCCGCGTTCGGCCACAACGTCGAGCGAGTCAAATAGGATGCCATTCGCCACATCACCCAGAAACCGGAAGCTTTTTTCGAGAATGCCCGCGCTATCCGTTGGAACGGGGAGGATGTACACCGTCTCGTCAAAGCTCGTATACGCGTTCAAGTCAGCGCCAAAACGAACACCAATCGATTCGAGATACTTCACAATCTCGTTTTTCGCGAACGATTTTGTCCCGTTGAACGCCATGTGCTCAATAAAGTGCGCGAGCCCCTGTTGGTCATTGTCTTCGAGAATCGATCCAGCATTGACAACCAACCGCAACTCGGCGCGCTGCTCTGGCTTGGCATTACGGCGGACGTAGTACTTTATCCCGTTTGACAGCGTGCCCGTTCGCACCGTAGGATCGGTCGGCAACTTCGCACTTAGTGCGAAAGAGTCTTTGACGACGGCGGCGTTGGCGGCCGATTTTGGACGTGCCTTCGCGGCGGTGGCCTGAGCATGAGCATAAGTCGCTGAAGCACTAGCGACCGCGAAAATCGCGATCGCCTGCAATGATCGGACAGAAATCGAAATCATCTGAGAAATGCTGAAATGTTGACGAATTGCGTTTGGCGATAGGCGCACCGCTATAGAGACGAAACTAATTAGGGATTAGGGAATAGGGATTAGGATCGGAACGGCCGGTTAGTCCCTAGTTCCTATTCCCGAATCTCTAATCCCTAGTCCCAAACCGCCCTCTCAACAACGCCCGCAAGTCCACACTGGCCTCCGCTCTCGGCGGCGGAAGCGCCTGCACCGGGTCTGCACCCAGCGTCACGCGCTGCATCGTAGCCCGAACGCCCGGATCTAAAAAACGTGATAACTGCCCAAATGAGAAGTCGGCTCCGGTGCGCGTCGCGTAGCTGTGCAGCGGATACGTGACAAAGAGTTGATCGCGGCTTCGTGTCATCGCGACATAAAGCAGTCGACGTTCTTCTTCGACCTGCGCCTCATCACCAGCGGCGCGCGCCATTGGAAAAATGCCATCGGCCGCGTGAATCACGAATACCACATCCCATTCCTTGCCTTTCGCCGAGTGCGCGGTCGAGAGAATGAGCGCGTCGGTCTCATCGTCGCCTCCAACCGCGAGGTCTTGCGTGTTGGACGGCGGTTCCAGCGCGAGTGCCGACAGAAAGGCTGAGCGATCCGGGTATCCCGCCGCAATGACTTCCAATTGATCGAGATCCGACAAGCGCGGTGGCGCATCATCATACGTCGCCTTGAGAATCGGATCGTACAGCTGTCGCACGATACGAATTGCCTCCGCCGGCGAGTGTGCATGCACGCGACGCATTCCGTCCAGCAGCGCGGACAGTGCATGCAGTCCTGGACGCGCCCGCGATGGAGCGCGTACGGCGCCGATGGCCATCGGTTGCCAGTCGTGCAAGGTGAGTTGTTCCACCGCCATGCGCGCCGTTGCGTCACCCACACCGGGCAACAGCCGCAGCAGCCGATACCAACTCACTTCATCACGCGGATTTTCCAGCACTCGCAGGAAGGCGAGAATGTCTTTGACGTGCGCGGCTTCAAGGAACTTGAGGCCACCCCATTTTTCATAGGGAATACGACGGTTCGCGAGTTCAATTTCTAAATCAGCCGACAAATATCCCGCACGAAATAACACCGCTATTTCACGTAACGGGATGCCTTCTTCGTGCAATTGCAGGATACGATCTACGACAAAGTTTGTTTGTTCATGCTCGTCGCGGAGCGTTACCAACCACGGTGGCTCGCCGCCCGTGCGCTCGGTCCACAACTGTTTGGAGTAGCGCTCAGTGCTGCGCGAAATCAGCGTGTTGGTCGTTTCGAGAATCGGCGCAATCGACCGATAGTTGCGCTCGAGGGTGACGATGCGCGTTCCCGGAAACTGTGCGGGGAAATCGAGAATATTGCGGATTGTCGCACCGCGAAATGCATAGATGCTTTGCGCGTCGTCGCCGACTACGGTGATGCGTCCGTTGATGCAGAGCGCTCGCAAAATGCGCGACTGCAGCGGATTCGTATCCTGATACTCATCCACCAACACGTGATCATACAGCGCACGAATTTGCGTGGCGATGGCGGGATCGTGTTCGAGTAAGAGCGCCCACGAGAGCAACAGGTCGTCGTAATCAAGCAAATTGCGCTCGCTTTTACGGCGAACGTAGTCTCCAAACAGTCGCTCAATATCTCCGCACCAGGATAAGAAGTGCGGCCACTGCTCGGCCAAAATATCGGCGACCGGTCGCTCGGTATTCACGTGTCGCGAGTAGATCGCCACGAGCGTTTCGGAACGTGGGAATCGTGGTGTACCAGCCTTCGCGTCACCGTAGCCGAGGGCGGCGCGGCCGATGCTCATCAGGTCGGACGCGTCGCCTTGATCGAGGATCGTGAAGTCGGCGGGGAGGCCGGCCGCAGGCCCAAAGCGACGAAGCAAGCGGTGCGCGACGCCGTGAAATGTCCCGCCCGTGACGTGTTGGGACGCCGAGCCGACGAGGCGTTGACAGCGATCAATCATCTCCTGTGACGCTCGACGCGTGAACGTGAGCAGGAGAATTTGATTGGCCGGAACGCCCCGCTTTATAAGATGTGCGACGCGGTGAATCAGGGTGCGGGTTTTCCCGGAACCGGCTCCGGCGACTATGAGAAGGGGCGTATCGCCGTGGCTGGCCGCGTCCGCTTGGGCGGCATTAAGTGCGGGGCCATGCGCATCCGCGTGGGGGGGGGAGACGTCGAGGTGTTTGGCTACGTGGATCCGCGGGGCATCGACCATCTGCTGAAGGTAGAGCCTCGGCCGTTGCTGGGGAGGCGGGAGGGAGCGGTTGGCGACACCACTACTGCCGTGCTTTTGCCCGTGCTGTGACGACAGAGGGGGTTGATCCGTCCAACCCTCGGCCCCCCATTTCTGGGAGTGCCAGACGACGTCGTGTGGATAACCACCGGTCTTCGTGACGCGGATTACAAGATTGTGATGGCGAGAAGCAAAGGTCGTTGGAGATTGCTGCTTGACCGATCGTCGAGACTCCCATAGCTTTGCGTCTTGCTATCCTGACAGCGCTGTGTCCAGCGCTGGGTACGATGGTGTGTGCAGTAGGAAGGACGATGGTGTAGGGCGGGTATCAGTGTCTCTCGTTGGCGTGGATGCAGACCGGCCGCTCCCCGGAACGTGTCCAGCCCGATGTGAGAACGCTGATTCAAGAACGCATCACTTTCGCTGTGTTCTTTTCATAAGCAGTTCGTTTGCGCTGAGTGCACCCGACTCAGACAAGCAGCTACCTCCACTACCTCGTAAGAGGGGGATTAATGCAACTCTTTTCTCAGAAGAAGGCGTTTATCGCCGTCAGCCTCAGCGCGTTGGTTGCGTTGGGTGCTTGCGGCGACAACGTCACGGTGCCCGTGGCGCCGGCAACACCGGTAACGGTGTCCATCACGCCGCCGTTCGCCAACTTGAACGTCGGCGAAAGCGCCGTGTTTAACGTCCAGATCAACGGCGGCAGCACGACGACGCCGCCGACGCTGGCCAGCTGCGCTTCGAGCTCGGCCGCGGTCGCGACTGCGACGCTCGCCGGCTCTGCTTGCCGCGCGACGGCTATTGCGTCTGGTAACGCCACGATCACCGGCACGACGACCACCGGCCAGAGCGTTTCGGCACAGGTCACTGTTTCAGCTCCTGCAGCGGCGATCAGCGGTCTTGTTGTGACGCCCGCCACGGCCAATCTCTCGGTTGGTCAGACAGTAACGATTGCCGCCACGGTGAATCAGGGCACGGGCGTGACGGTTGCGCGTGCATACGCCACCAGCAGCGCGACGATCGCGTCGGTCAACGCCACGACGGGTGTCGTGACGGCAGTTGCCCCAGGCGTTGCGACCATCACGGTTACCGCGACGGGTTCGGGCACTGGCTTCACGACCACGTCATTGACGTCGGCCGTGACGGTCAACGTCTCCTCGGCTCCGCCGGGCGTGACGGGCCTCAATGTCCAGCCGCAGTCGCTCGGATTGGCCGTTGGTCAGACGTCGCAACTCGTTGCCTCCGCCACGCAGCCATCGGGCGCCGCGACGGCCACGATCACGTACGGCACCAGCGCGCCGGCCGTTGCGACCGTCAATGTGACAACGGGTGTTGTTACGGCCGTTGCTCCGGGTACCGCAGTCATCACGGTTACGGCCACGTCGGCCGCGAACGCGAGCTTCTCCGCCTCCACGGCCACCGCGCTCGTCCCAGTGACGGTTGCGCAGCCCGCGCAGGTCATCATCAGCAGCCTGACCGATAACGGCGTGACGATCGACATCACGAACGTCATCGGGCAGTTCGAAGTGAACATGGCGCTGCAGCCGAACGGACAGAACGTTCGCTCAGTGCAAGCGTTTGTCTGTGACGTAGCGGCAGCGGTTTGCCCGGCTTTCGGCCAAGCGCCTGCTGCCCAGCAGACCTTTGGCGCATCCGGCGGTCAGGCCGGTAACATTCAGCTGTATGTCAACTCGGCTGACTTCGGCACGCCTGATTTCGTTGGTGGTGCAGATGCTCCGACTGTCTACAAGAACGGCCTCAAGGTCATCGTGGCCACGTTGACCGTTGGCGGCGCGCCGAGCATCGCCTCGAACAACTTGTCGTCGATCAATTTCAACAACCCGGATGGCTGGACCGCACAGTGGACCGTGCCGGCCAACCGCGCCAACGATGCCGGTGGCAACACGTGGTACGGCGGTCCGAGTACGCCTGACGTCCTCGTCCCAGGCTCAGCCTCGGGTCGCGGCTCGTTCACGGTCGTCCCGGTCATCTATACGGCGGGTCGCACCATCGCGTCGGCTTCGCTGAACATTGCAGGCATGTTCTGCGGCGCCAACATTCTCGAGACGGCACGTCCGTTTACGGCCACGTACGGCGCAGACGTTCGCTCCGCGACGACCGCTCCGTTCGCGCTCAATTGCACGGGAGGCACCTCGCTCCTGTCTGGCTACGCGCCGGCAGTAATGGCGTCGATCGACAACAACAACGCGGCCGGCCCGGTTGCCCAGCATGCGAGCGTTGGCTCCACGCCGGCTGCAGCGACGTCGGTGTTCACCGTCATCAACAACACCAACGTAGTGGTCGCCGGCGATCGCTTCCGCGCTTCGCAGACGTACCGCCCGGCCAACATCTACATCCCGGGTGACTATTTAGCGCCGGTCATCTCGGCGTTCGATATCGCCGGTGGCGTAGGCAACGTTGACTCGGCGTGGGTGAATGCCGCGTACCAGTTTGCCCGGTTCAGCAGCACGACCGGTCTCCCGACTCGGTACATTGCTTCCGATGCCAACGTTGGTCTCTTTACAACGGCGAGCCGTAACACGCTGTTCAACGTTTGCGCCACGCCGTCCCCTCTGCCGACGGCGGCTACTGCCACAGCGAACACCATCTGCTCGCCAGCGGTTGCGTCGGGCGGCCTTACGTCCACGGTCGGTTCCATCGGCCTTGGCGAATCGTCGGCTGACTTCACTAACGGTGCGTACTATGTGCAGGCCGTCGAGACTGACCGTCTCGGCAACCGTGCAATCTCGACGCCGTTTGGCTGGACCAACTCCGCCAACATCGCTCTGACAGTGACGCCGTCGTTGGCCGTCTCTGTCGGCAATGCGAACAGTTCAGTGAACCCGGCAGTATTCGGTGTCGATATCACGCCGCCGACAATGGTTGCCATCGCCAACACCGGCGCCGGCGCCGCCACAGGGTTCGTCCGCACCGACGTTGACTCCATCTACTCGTCGCTGCAGACCACCTACACGGGTGTCAACAACGCCAACGCCGTGTTCGGCGTCCGTTTCCAAGACTCACGTTCTGGCTTCTTCACCTGCACGATCGTTAACTGCCCGACGGCAGCCAACGTCCGTGGCGGTTCGTACCAGATCACCCGCCGCAGCGCGCCGTCGGCGCTCTCGGTGACCAACGATGCGACGGTCACGAGTCTTGTGGGCGCAGCCACGTCGGCCCAGCTCACGATCAACTCCGCCATCAACGCGCCTGCCGGCACGTTTACAGGCGACCCGTCGATCCGTGAGTTCTACGTCAACATCTTCGGCGACAACACGCGCGGCACAGCCGCCGTGAATCCGACGATCCTCGCGGCACAGGCCGGTTACTACACGTTCAGCGCCACGCTGGTTGACCGTGCTGGTAACACAACGGTTATCCCAACCCGCTCGGTCGCAATCGACAACGCGAACCCGATCGCTACGGGCATCTTGATCCCGACCATCCTCACCGGTGGCCAAGCGCTGACGTACAACATGACCGGTTCGGATGACTTGGAAGCCATCGCTGGCGACCTCGCCCTGACGTACCCGGAACTGACGCAAGTCAACGGCACCACGAACGCTGCGCCAACGTTCCCGAACGCGGTTCGTTACCGTCGCGTCGCGTCGGGCGGCAACGAAAAGCTTGGCTTCTGGCACAACCCGTTTGCCTCGCTCGTCGACAACAAGCTCACCACGCCTATCGGTCTCGGCACGCTGCTCGGCTCTACGCCGTACATGATGCCCGCACCGCTTATGCAGAACATCGTGCTCGTTGACGGTGCTGATGCACCGCTGACCGCGGCCAACGCTTTCGCGCTCTTCGGTGCCGCAAACGCCGAACCGCGTCCGACTTCGGCGATCGGATACCTGTATGACATCCGTGGCGCGTCGACCAAGGCGTGGACCGGTGCCGGACGTTCGGCTCCTGTTACGACTGTTATCTCCGGCGCACAGGTCTCTACGCCGTCTTCGCCTGCAACTACCAAGGATTGGGCAGGTACAGGCATCGTGACGTGGCAGGCCTTCACGCCGTCGGTTAGCGGTACTACGGTCGAATACCGCGCCACCACCAGCACCTCGGTCACCAACCCACCGTTCGCCAGCGTTGGCGTTATCCGCCTCGTCAGTGGAACGGAATGGGAGTATCTCGGCACGGCTTCCGCGATCGGTACGCTTGATCAAGGTGCGCTGCGCTTCTGGCGCTACAGCTTCACCTACACCGGTCAGGCGCAGGGTGCTGGTGTCACGATGGCTGCCCTTGCTTCTGGTGACTCGATCCGCGCAATCGGAACGGACGCTTCTGGTAACGGCCTCTCGGCCCGCACCGTCCAGCTCGGACTCTCCAACGCGCTGCCTGGCAGCGTGACGGTCACCACCGCTGGCGCTCCGGCGACTATCACCAACGCAGGCGCGTACAACGTCGGTACTGGTGCGGTCACGGTCGGTGTCTCCTCCAACCCGAACACCGCCAACCTTTCGGCGGCTTGCTCTTCCAGCAATCCGGCATACCTGACCGCCACAATGGGCGCAGGTAACGTCTGTCAGCTGAGCGCTGTTGGTACCGTTACGTCTGGTTCGGTTGCCGTAACCGTGACGTACTCCGTTGCCGGTTCAGCTTCCGGCTTCAACAGCAACACCGTCACCACCGCCGCTACGGTTACACGTATCCCGTAATGGTGTAGGTAGTCTGCAGGATACGGCGGCCCCGCTCTTCGGAGCGGGGCCGCCGTCGTTTCAACCATTCCGGGGTACGTCATTTGCTCCCTGCGCACAGCATCGCCGCTCGCGACGCTCGCACCTGCGCATTTCGCCATCCCAATCCACCAGACCATGCTTCGAAACGTCGTTTGCGCAGTAATCCTCGCGTCACTCACCGTCATCGCCGCTTGCGGCAACGGCGACGTCGGCAAGACTAAACTTGGCAACCTCGAAGTCGGCATGTCCAAGACAGACGCCCTCGGGAAGATGGGCACCGGTCCGCTCACCGCCGTTGGCGCAGACACGGCACGCCTGAATCACGGCTTCCGCCAGATGAAGTATTTCACTGCCGGCAAGACCATCGAAGTCATCTACTACCGCGAAGAGGCGGGCGCCGTTTCAGAATCTGTTGAGCAGCACCGTGAAACGCCCGTCGTTTTCGGCGACGACAAAGTTCTGGGATGGGGCTGGAAGTACTACGTTGAGGCGATGAAGACGTACCAGCTCCCAACACCATTGGTTGAGAAGGACACCACTCACCAGGTGCCAGCCCAACCTGTCGGCATGCAAGGCCAGCGCACCATGCCGACAACAATCACGCCACCGAAGGCGAAAGCGGATAGCACCAAGAAGCCGTAGTCACGAGCGGATTCCGCACAGCACAAAAAACCACGGGGCATTGCCGATTACGGCGGTGCCCCTTGGTTGTTGTTTCATCCGATGGCACTCGCCGTAACCGCATCCGGAGGTCACGCTGGATTGTCCTATCAGGACGACCCGTGAGCCTCGCGCAATGCGCCAATCCAATCAGGGGCCGAGGTCACTTGCAGCCCGAACACCTCGCCAAATCCAGTAATGACTGCATCCCGCATCTCACCAAACGTCGGCGCAGACCGTGAAAGACGCTTCGCCTCACGTACCACCGTTGTCATTTCCACGGACTGAATGCCGCACGGTACCACGTGCGCAAACGTGGTCAAATCGTTCTCGACGTTCAACGCCACACCATGCCACGTGACCCACTCGCGGGCATGAACCCCGATACTGGCAAGCTTCCGCCCATCGCGCCACACGCCTGTTTGGCCGGCACTACGGCCCGCGTCAATGCCAACCAGCGCCAGTGCAAAAATCACGGACGCTTCGACCTGGCGGAGATACCAGTGGAGGTCCTTGGTGTGTCGCTTGAGATCGATGATCGGATACGCGACGAGCTGACCGGGTTCGTGCACCGTGATATCGCCACCACGCTCGACATCCCGTAACTGCACCCCCTCAGCGTCGAGAAACTCGGTCGTGGAGAGCAGGCTTCCGGGCTTCGTGCTGCGTCCAAGCGTAACCACAGCTGGATGCTGGACGAGCAACAACACGTCCTCGGTGATGTCGCAAGAAATCCGACGCCGCGCCACGTCTCGTTGAAACGTGTACGCGGCGTCGTAGTCCAAGATGCCGAGGTCCAGCACCCAAAGATCAGACACTCAAAACGCCGTGCACGGTTCCAGTTTCTGTCATTTACGCATGCAACATCTTTCCCATAGAATCCAGCACCGCTTCCCCAATCGCTTCACTGAGCGTGGGGTGCGCGTGGATCGCGAGATCGATCTCTTCTACCGTGAACTCGTTCGCGCGCGCGACCACAATTTCATGAATGATCTCCGTTGCGTGTGCGCCGACGATGTGCGCGCCGAGGATCTCGCCGTATTTCGCGTCGCGAATGACCTTCACAAAACCATCCGTCTCGCCGGACGTCCGTGCACGTCCATTCGCTGAAAACGGAAATTTCCCAATCTTGTAGTCGAGCTTTTGATCTTTGCACTGCTGCTCGGTGAGACCAATAGACGCCACTTCGGGATGACAGTAGGTGCAGCTGGGAATGTTGCCGTAATTCACGGCATGGAATGGCTGACCACCAAGCAAGTCGGCCAGTACGTGTCCCTCGCGCTGCCCTTTGTGCGCGAGCATTTGGTTGCCGGCGACATCACCAATGGCGTAATAGCCCGGCACGTTGGTCTCAAACTTTTCGTTGATCTTCACGAAGCCGCGATCACTCTTGGTGATACCGACCGCTTCAAGTCCAATCTTATCAACGTTCGCCGCGCGTCCGGCTGCCACAAGGACTTTCTCGACTTCAATCGTGTTGGTCTTGCCGCCCGCTTCCACCACGAGTGTCGCGCCGGTTTTCGTAATCGTGGCACTGGTGATCTTGGCACCAGTCAGCATTTCTATCTTGCGCTTCTTAAACGCCTTTGCCAACTCGGCCGAGCTGTCGGCGTCTTCGATTGGTAAGATGTTTGCGGCAACTTCCACCATCGTGACTTGCGTGCCAAATGCGTTGAATACGTCGGCGAATTCGCAACCAACGGCACCGGCGCCAACCACCGCCATCGATTTCGGCGCCTTCTCGAGGACCAGCACATCATCACTGGACAAGACAACGGTCCGGTCAAGCTCCAATCCAACTTGTGGCAACCCACGCACACGCGAGCCGGTCGAAATCACCACCGCCTTTTTCGCTTCGTGCGTTTCCTTTTTCCCGTCGGCCAACGTGACGGTGACTCTCTTCCCCGTTTCCAGCATCCCTTCACCACGCACCCACGTGATTTTGTTTTTCTTGAAGAGAAATTCGACGCCTTTGGAATTCTGTGTGCTGATGCTGCGCGAGCGCTTCATGGCGACGCCAAAATCGAGTGACATACCGTCGATTGCGATGCCGTGCTCGTTCGCGTGCGATAACCGCGTCACAAGATTCGCGCTTTCAAGCAGCGACTTGGCGGGAATGCAGCCCCACAGTACGCACGTGCCGCCCAATGCTTCGCGTTCAACGACCGCGACGGACATGCCCAATTGGGCGGAACGAAGCGCGCACACGTAACCGGCAGGACCGCCGCCGAGGATGATGATGTCGAAAGAAGCCATGGAAGAGCGAGGGGGTAGGTAAAGGTCGTAGCGGACGGGGAACTGACCGGTCGTTCCCTACCAGCTGTAACTTATCACCATACTCCTCCGGGGAGCGCTAACGTTCGCGGCGCACCACCGACCGCACGCCGTCGGAATACACGTACTCAACCTTACGCCCACCTGCGTCAAACGCGTCGCCCGATTGACGCAGAAAGCCCATGATCTCGCCGGTGACCGCGTCGCGAGCCATGACCATCGGAAATGCTTGTGCGTTCCAGCGCACGCGCGTGTGACCGCGGGCATCGGCGGCAGTGGTGGCGATAGGATCAGTCCGTGCGGACGTAGTCGCGCCGTCAATTGTTGAGCGCATGTCCGATGCGAGCGGCGACCGCACATCGCGCACGCGCACACGTGCGAGTGATTGTTCAAGGCGCGCCGTCCACCGTACCACCACGGCGAACTGACGCTCATCATGATCGGTAATGTCCGAGACGCGTTCTGCCGCAATCGGAAACTCCAACAGCGATTGTCCCTGATTGTCGAGCAGTTCCGCGCGATGTGAAGCACCCACCGGAATGGGAGTTGGGATTGCATTTACGCGAAACGCGGGCTCGAGCAGCACCCGTCCATCAACCACGCGCCCCCAAATGAGTAAGCCTTCACCTCGCGTACTGTTCTCGATGACAATGCCCGAGCTTTGGCGATACTGCATCACCTGCGTCCATGTCCAATCACTGATCCACTGATTGCTGCAATAACCCATTATGTCGGTGAGCGTGGGCGCGACGAGTGTATTGCTTGTCGCATTCCACCCCCACACGCCGATCGTACCACCAGTATACGGATAATTTGGATCGCCGCTCACACCGCATGGGGTATGCGGCCGGGAGAAATTGTGTCCCCACTCGTGTGCGGCGACACCGTCCCCCGTCGGCAAATAATCCCACCCCATCGCCGCGCGACCCGGGACATATCCGAGACCCGCGATGCCGCTGTTATATGTCACCTTCACCACGCCGTAATAGTGCGTGGTACTTGGCGCCGCATCGGAGGTGCGCAGCGCGTTGAGCTCACTCAAAATCGTGAGCCACGCAGAATTGCCGTCGGACGATTGCAGGGCCGGCGCGCTGGACGTAAACGGTGCACGTACGTCGGCAACAACCGTGTTAAACGGAAAGATGCGACGCGTCGTCGCGAGGAACGATTCCTTGTTCGCGTCGGTGATGTTGCCGGTCAGACCTGTGTTGACCACAGGAACAAAGCGCACGGTAAAGGCGGGTGTGGCTGTCACGGTGATCAACTGCGGTGTTCCGCCTCGCGGCCAAATATTGTCTGTACGATCTGCTTCGGCGATTGCGGCCGTAGGATCGACATCGGCCACCACGCGCATGGACGTGCGCACATTCGCGGCGGCAATGATGGTATTCCACGTTGAGGTGAGCGTGCCTTCTGCGGTAACGGTGCGTACGCTCGCTTCGGGTGCGCCAATCGTGACGGTTTGCAACAGCGTGTTTCCATCGTACACACGCACGCGTACATCGGGACGATTGGTATTGGCGACACTGGCGGTCACAAACACGCGAAGCAACGCATCGCGTCCGGCAACCAACGACACCGTGCCGTCATAGCGCTGTGTGGCTTGCGTGAGGTAGACATTTTCGACGGCGAGATTGAAGCCTCCGGTGCTACCACCACCGCCGCCCGTTGGCGCGTACGCGAAGGTTGCGTCGACGATCACTCCCAACGTTATCGTAATCGGCACGGTGGCGACTGTGGCTGCGTACGTTGTGGTACCGGACGTGACGGTGTTCGCGGTGACGGTGTAGTTCCCAGGCGACAGGCCGGACACAATGCCGGCGCCGGTGATGGTCGTCGAGCCAGCGCTACCGACGAGCGTGAATGTCGGCACGGAACCAGCGGAAAATCCGTTTGCGTGGAGCGAGAGGCGGCCACCAGCCAACGCGTAGGTGACCGTGACCGGTGCAGCGACGAGCGATGCAGACACACTGACTTGTTGCATCGCTGATGACGGTTCGTACGACACTCCACCGACCGTCGTACTCGCCGCGGTGATCGTGTAGGCGCCGGGCGTCAAACCGAT
>JANYFO010000241.1 GCA_025362635.1 Gemmatimonadaceae bacterium
TGTACACGAAAAGTACGTGTACGAGCCCGCACGTAGTTCCCCAATCCCTACTCCCTACTCCCTACTCCCTACTCCCTAATCTCCAGCTCAGCCTTGGCCGCGGTGAGTTGCGCGCCACCAAAGTCCACCACGACAAATAGCACATACGCGCCTTTGGCCAACTTGGGCATCGCGATGCGCATTGTCCGCTGCTCGCCGGATTTTACGGACGCCGATGTGATTGGCAGGGCTGTCACGACGGAGTCGCCGACGAGACGCACCTGAATTTCTCCCACGATGCTCGTTTGGAAGCGTCCCGTATTGCAAAACACGACTTCGAGTGAGTCACCTTTGACGTACATATCGCTCACCTCGCCATCAATTCGCAGGCTCCGCGCGGACGACGCATGCTCGCCGCAGGGCGATGATGCCGGGTGCGCGTGAAGGAGCGCGATCGGACAGGCCATGACGGCAACAAATAGAGCGTGGGCGACTTTCATAGCGTACGTCATTGGAAGATTGGTGCCAGACCCTACACAGTCGTACGGTGTGCGCAAAACGCGATTTCTGCGGACTCATCGCAACAAATGTTGTGGCTGCTTGACGACAGAATTAGGGAAGAGGGAATAGGGGTTAGGGATTAGGAACGACAAAGCGTGCGCCGCCTAACCCCTAACCGCTAACTCCTATTCCCCAGGTTTGTACGTGCGCTCCGCGTGCTGCTCCACGTCCGCGCGATAAAACCACACATCCTTGAACTGGCTCTTCGAATACATCTCCGCCTGATCATTGAAATGCTTTGACGCCGGGTCGCCGCTCTCACCACCCGCCAGCAAACTCTTCGCTGTCAGTCGCGGGCCAAAATCAACGACGGCGATAAAACTGTTGCCACGATCACCATAAATGCGCTTCGTGTTTGCCCGTGTTGTCATACCAAACGCCGCCAATGAACCCCAAGTCGATGATGGAAAGGCAACAGGAATGCTTGGCTTGTTGTCATCAAATGGCTGCACGATGTCGCCCGTCAACCGCTGAAATCGGTTGATGTCCCCCCATGCTGTTTTCCACGAACCAAAATCGGTTGTGAGTTTCGCCGACGCACGCGCCAACGCATCAAGCCGTTCTTTCGCCGTCGCGTACTGCTCCATGTATTCGTCAACCGAGACGCCTTTCGCGCGCGCCGCAGCACCACTGCGCGCCATCAGGTCTTGGCCCCAGAAAATCGCGAGCGACGTGGGGATTGATGTCACCGAGTACCGCAGGTCCCACGATCGCAACGACGCAATCTGCTCCGCCAACGCCGACTTATTCGGATCGCTATTGGGCGTTGTATCATACGATTTAAGCAGCGCCGGAATTAGCGATTCAAACGCGGTCAGATACGTGTCGTTCGCGGCCGCAATGACCCCGTCGATTGTAAAATCGTGCTTGTTGTTCAGCACGCGCACCGCATGCAAGCCACGCGCATTTTCGGGGTTCGACACCATGTACTTCGGATAGTCCTTGGCCTTGGGGCTATACGCGCCCGCCGAGGTGAACGGCCAATTGTTGGTGTTGTAGAGCCAACCACTCTTCGGATTGAACAGCGTAATCGTTTCGCTTACCGCATGCAGTCCTTGCCATTCGGTTTTCGGATTGCTGCCGTCCACCGGCTTTGTCCAATCAAACGATGTGTCGCGCTTCGGAATAAAGTTGCCGTGGAAATACGCGATGTTTCCGTCTGCATCCGCATAGACCGTGTTGTTGGACGAATTCGTACGCAAATCCATAATTTTCAAAAATGACGCGTAGTTGCGAGCTTTCGTTCGCAGCCATGACTGTTGCAAGGCGTGCAATGGATCGTTCATCATCTTGACCGTAATCCACTTTCCGTTCATTGATCGCACGACCGGTCCATGCACGCTGTAGTACACCGTCATCTCTTTCTTCGCCATCGTACCGCCCTGCTTATACGGCAACGTGATCTTCACCGTTTTGAACAGCCGTTGTTCGGCGCCGTACTTGTAGCTAAACACCCCGTTTTTTTCAGTGACCGTTTCGATGTACTCGTCGACGACATCGCCACCGCCCGACGTATGCATCCATCCCAAGCGATCATTGAATCCTTGATACACAAAGAACTGGCCCCACGTCACCGCGCCATACGCGTTCAAGCCCTCTTCGCTGTGCACCTGCACTTCGGGGCGAAAATAGAACGACGTGTGCGGGTTGAGCAGAAGAATCGAATGTTTCGACAGCGTATTCGCCGGCGCGATCGCAAAACCGTTTGACCCCTTCGGTTCAGCAGGGAGCGCATCCACATCGGCGTCGTCTGGCGTGTCTGTCATCGGCTTCTTGCCATACACTTGCTCCAGGCCGCGCAAATTCACCGACTCGATGTCACCACCAATACTGCCTTCGCTAAACGTCAACGCCATCCACGGCTCGAAACGCGTGATCAACTTCGGCTTTACGTTGGGATGCGTGGCCAAGTAATAATTCAGCCCATCCGCGAACGCGTTCATCAACTGCTTAAGCCATAGCGGACTTGCCGCATACTTCGCCTTCATGTCGGTCGGATTAATGAACAACTTCATCCGCAAATCACGATAGAGCTCGGCCTCGCCTTCCACTTCAGCCAATCGTCCACTCGCGTTGATGTAGTTCATTTCGACGCGATTGAAATCGTCTTCGGATTGCGCGTACACCAGCCCAAAAACGGCGTCTGCGTCACTCTTACCGAAAATGTGCGGTACACCCCACGTATCCCGGATAATCGTGACGCGACTCGCCTGCAACTTCCAGCGCGCAAGATCGGTCGCGGGTGTCGCACTTAATACACCCGGTGCGAGCACGCCAATCAACATCAAGAGCGCAATAACGCGCGTCGTACGCACCGCTTGCAGGCAGGTCAGCATCATCGGTCGATTAAACGTGAATGGTGTGTTACGGAAGCAACGTTGCGGTGATGGTAATGTCTGCTTTGAGCAGCTTTGATACCGGACAACCGGCCTTCGCCTTCGCCACAATATCCTGAAACGTGGCGTCGTCCGCCCCAGGAATCTTGGCGGTCAGCGTAAGGTGGACCTTCGTGATATTGAAACCATCCGCAAGTTTTTCAAGCGTCACGTCCGCCTGCGTATTTAACTGATCAGCCGTGAGCTTCGCGTCGCCCAACATCAAGGACAGGGCCATCGTGAAACAACCGGCGTGGGCCGCGCCAATCAACTCTTCTGGATTTGTGCCCGGCATGCCATCAAACCGACTCGCGGCACCATACGGATAGTTGGTGAGCGCGCCGCTTTTCGTGGAGATTGCACCCTTCCCATCACGAAAGCCACCCGACCAAGCTGCTGAACCATGCGTTTGCATTGTGCGATGTTTTTGAGGTGAATGAGGCGTGTGAACGACGATACGAAAATACTCAGTAACGCCAACTTTTTACATCGGCGCCCGGTGGCGCGAATTGCTCGATGTGCTTTGCCATCTTCGGCAAGAGCTCTTGCATTGGTGGTCCCCAGCAATGCGGCGCCATCGGCTGAAAGACGGTCTCTCCGCTGTACTTCGGTGCGCTGGTGGTCTTGAGATAGTCGTCGAGCATGTGCACGCCCATGTTCAAAAAATATGAATCGGCGTCACCGACATACACATTGATTTTGTGCGCAAGCTTTGGGCCTAGCGTGGTCCAGTTCGTTTGTAAAATATTGCGCAGATCGTAGTGTTGTTTCCAATATTCGGCCACTTCATGATCGATGACGCCTGTTTGCTTATTCCAGATTGGCGTCGGATAGCCATTCGCACCAACTGGGCCGTACGTCGCTTCCCAGATGTCCCATTGACCGCCTGAACGCGAGTGATCACCCGAGACGAGCTCAAACCAATTCTCGTCTTTCATCATGGCGGTGATGTTGCCATCGGGCTTACGCTGCGTCGGTCGATCAATTTTCATCCAACCACGATTGAGGAAGTACGCATTTGTGTCGCTATACACGTTCACGATCTGGTGATAGCGAAAGTCCACGCCATCGGGACACAACGACCACGTTCCGCCATAAAACTCCGGATAAAACACTTGCTTCGCTAGTGAAATCCAGCCGCCGGTTGATCCACCGGTGAGCAGTCGTGCGTACGGTTGGCCAATAACTCGAAACTTCGCTTCAACGGCCGGAATGAGTTCCTGCATGATCGCGTCGCCGTACGGTCCGTTATTCGCTGAGTTGACGCCGTACGAATCGTCGTAGTAGGGCGACGGGTGTTGTAGCGTGACGATAATCATGCGCGGCGTGCCGTCCGCATTCCAATACGGTGTCGACCCGATGCCTGGGGCGCGTAGCGAAAAATGCCCTTCGTCGTACACGATGGGATATTTCGCGTTCGGATGCTTGTCGTAGTCCTTTGGAAGCAGCACCGTCGCGCCAAAGAAGATTGGTTGTCCCCACCATTTTGTAAGAATGGTGCTTTGTATTTTGATGCGCTTCACACTTTCCGTTTCTGCTGGTACAACGATGGGCGGAATGACTTTATTTGCGACGAGTTTTATAGAGGTCGTCGATTTCGGATTAAACGTGATTTTTATCGGATCGCCAAAAATATTACCCGGTGAACGCTTCCAGTTCTGCCCTTCCCATTGATCCATGTGGAGCCACACCGTGTGTCCATCGGCGCGCGCAAACTTTGTATAGATGTTGACGAACGGTTGCACCCAGTACTCGCCTGCGGGAATGTCGCGCAAGCTTTGCACTGGATGGCCGAACGTTGACGCATCGATCACGATCGGTGCACCAGCCGCCACGTTGTCGATGTTTACACCAAACAGCGGCACGCCGGTTTCGCCCGTTTGCGCGATAGGAGTGCGTTGCGGTTCATTCGTTCGACTGATGGCGACATACACGCGACCGGTAATGGGCGCCGAGTGCGCGGCAGCGGCGAATGTGATTTCGAAGCGCGGGCCGGTGCGAGCGTTCGCTTGCGCGAGGAGTGGCGATGCGGCGGCAAGTCCCGAGAGCAGCGACGTCAAAAGGGCGCGACGGAATTTCAGCGTGGAAGTCATGTGGGAAATATGCGCTCAGCGACGACATGTTGCTGTTCCGGGTGCGCACTGACGAGGCATTTCCCATCTCGTTCGGCATAAAGCGCGGAGACGACACGCCATAAAAAAGAAGAAAACAACTTCATTGCGCCTCTAAATCAGTATGACTCACAATTTTCTGACGTTGCTTCACCAGCTTACACGCAAATTGCGGTGAGGCATCGTCGATGCCCCACCGCAATTCACTCGATCAGAAGCGACAACTCCCGGCAATTACATCGCCGCGAGTTCTTTGATCGTCGCCGACAACATCCGAATTTTCGCCGCACTCGACGAACTGCCCGCTTCGCCATCAAGCTTTGTCGCAAGCGACGTAAGCGCGGTCTTTCTCGCACCGCCATTCACCTTTTCTGCAGCATCGATTTCAGACATGAGCGAGGTGACTCGCGCGCTTGCGAGCCCGTTGCTCCGCTGTAGTTGATCGACGTACGCACGCGCGAGAACGAACGTGGCCGGCCACACCATCTTCTGCTGACCTTGCACGTTCAGATAATCGTAGCGCACGGTTTTCGCCGCATCGAGCTCATGCTGTGTGATGAACCCGCTCGGCAACAGTTCGAAGACGTCAAGTCCGCGACCAATTTCTGAACTGTACATGAAGCCGTTGTACCAGTAGATCGACCACGATCCACCATTGGCACCAGCCGATACCGTATCGATCGGACCGCGATCAAAAAACGCGATTTCTTTCGGATGCGACACGTCGGTCCAATCCATCAACGACACACCGCCCTGATACCACGCCTGAATCATCACATCGCGGCCCGGAATCGGCACCAGCGAACCGTTATGTGCCACACAATTTTCCATGGACGTTTGCGCGGCCGGCATCTTGTAGTAGCTCTTGAATACTTCCTTGCCGTTCTCAATCGTGAACAGGGCATCTGCACCCCACTCGTACTTGTCCGTCGACCGGCAACGCGGCGCTGAACCACCGCCCCATTCATCGCTAAACAACACTTTCTTGCCATCGTTGCTGAACGTGGCGGAATGCCAGAACGACATGTTCGAATCGGCCGCCGCAAAAAGACGCTTCGGATTTTTCACGTCGCTGATATCGAGCAACAATCCGTATCCGCCACACGCGCCACCGGCGAGACCCACCGCCGGATACACCGTGATGTCATGACATTGCACGGGTCCCGTTGGAGCGCGAGCGGGTCCACGACCAGCCGCTGGGCCACCTGCACGACCGGCCCCACCACGTGCGGCCATTTGCGCTGCACGATCGGCTGAGTCTGACGCCGTGCGTCCGACATTACGGGGCGCAACGGCGAGTGCGGCCAAAATTCCCGGCTTCGCAATGACTTTTGCTTGTTCAGGATGCGCGAGTGGTACTTGAATGACTTCAATACGGAACTGCTCGCCACGTGGATCAACGTCGGGCGCCAGATCGATGCAACCCGCCAGTTCAGACTCAGGACGCACGCCCGACGAACCAGAGATGTACACGTACACGTTCGCTTTGTCCTTCGGATCTTCCACCACGGTGTGCGTGTGGGAACCACGACACGTCTGTACACTCGCGATGTACTTCGGATGCTTCAGATCGGTCGCATCGAAAATGCGAATACCGCGGAAGCGTTCTTTGCTGACGGAATCGGGCACACCCTGGGTGCCGCAATCCAAACGCCCCGACACCGATTCTCCCGACACAAAAATCAGGTTCTGGTATACGGACACGTCACTCTGCGAACCACGGCAGACGTATTCGTCGTACAACGTTGGCGAGCGTGGATTGGCAATGTCCCACACTTGATAGCCATCGTAGTTGCCTTGAATGACGTAGTGACCACGAAAGGCCAAATCAGAATGCGTGACGCCAACGAACGGCTCGGCGGGCGGACGATTCGCCAGCAGGCGCATGTTCCACGACGCTTCAGCGGCTGGCTTGGCCATGATGCGCTTCGTGCTGTCTTTTGAATACGTCGTCATGATGCCCGCGCGTAATCCAACACGCGGATCAGGACTTGGCGGCGTCGTCGACATACTCAGCGCGCCTGCACCGGACGACGATGCCGCGGGGGCCGAGGACGTGGAAGAGTTCATGGCGCACGCTGCGGAATACAAGATTCCGACAGCGAGAGGGATCGACAACAGTTTGGTGAATTTCACGAGTCGGCGGTTAAGAGGAGGAGTTTGAAAAATGCGTGGAGTTCAGCGCGCGACAGGAACAGTCTGAAGCATCTTCGTCATACGTTCAATTTCTGTGGTCTGATCGGCGTAGACATCGGACGCCATCTTGTACACGAGATCGTCATTGGCCGGATTGTGCGAACCGAGCAACTCATTCACCATGGAGACGGCACCTTCGTGATGGGCGATCATCGCGGTGAGAAACAGTCGATCGAACTCTGAGCCGCGTGACTTGTCGAGCGCGGCAAGTTGCGCATCGTTGAGCATACCGGGCATCGACATCTCCATAACCATGCCGTTCATCTTCATTTTCATGGTCATCTTGTTGGCGGCGGGCACCTCTTCTCCGTGCGAACGCAGCCAGTACTGCATGAGACCAATCTCGTCGCGTTGTCCAACGACGATGCGCTCACACAAAATGCGCACGTCGTCGCGCGCGCCGTGCGACGCTGCCCACCCCGCGATGAGTACGGCCTGCGCATGATGTGGAATCATGCCCTGGAAAAACTCAACGTCGGCGGGCGACGCTTTGGCGGCAGTGAGTGGGGGAGCTTTGCGCAATTCCGCTTGTGACAGCACCGTAGGCGCGCCTGGCGCACTAGTGCTCGTACCCTGTCGCGTTGATGCGCATCCCGCGAGCGCTGTAGTTGCCAGCAACACGACGGCGAGCCGTCGACCTCGAACCATGTTCAGAATTCCTCCGTAGTTACGCGTCCCAACCGCAGTATCGCAGATGTTACCAATTAAACGCAGAGCCCCGACGGTACGCTGTGCTGCGAACCTCAGGTGCTGCCACACCGCGCACGGCGAGGCACGCCCGGGGATCACGCCGCTCCATCGGCGACGAGTAGGCCGTTTGGGCGACCAAAGGTGCGTGGTCGGCAACAGGATGACTGTTGGCCGGCGTCCTAAATGTGATGGCCAGTCGCAATTAAGGACCTCGTTTTTAATATCCCTGTACGCTCGGGTTCCGGCTACGGCGTTTTGACCGTTCGTGTCGCGCTGAACTCGTCGTCGGCCTGACCGCCAAAGCTCACGGTGCCTTTCATCGTGTCTCCCGACACGGTGGCCGTCATCGTGAGCATTAAGGCGTTGCCGTTGTAGTTGACGGAATAGCTAAACGTGACCGTTTTTCCTTTGACGGTGCCTTCGAGCGGAACGTCGCCGGCGTCGCGTTTCACCGTGCCGGAGAGTTGTTCTCCATCCACTTTAAAGACGAGTCCAAAGGCGCGTGCGCCTCCTGGCGTGTTCATCGAGGCATTCCACTCACCGGCGATTGTCGGCGCGGGCGCGGTAGCGGTAGCAATGGCGGTGGCTTGTGCATGCGCCGCGACAGGAGCGGTGACGGCAACGGATAGTAGCAGCAACGTTTTCAGTGTGTTCATACACATGACGCAATCCAGTCTGCTTTACTTTGGCAAGTCGTAATTGTCCCGAGGGGCTGGCCGTGACGTCGCGCCGTGTGCACGTTCCGCCCGACCGATCGTGCTCGCCTTCCCGTCGCTCCCCGCCTCTTCTACTACACCGTCATGCACCGTATCCGCGCGTTCTTGCACCCAGTGTTCGGACTCATGTTGCTTGCGTCGTTGGCGGTTTCCTCCGCGACGGCTCAAAGCGCCCCACCGCTCGACCCAACGGCGGCGCTCCTCGTCGAACTCATTCGCGTCAACACGAGCAATCCGCCCGGTAACGAAGCGCAACTAGCGGCGCTGCTGGCACCGCGATTTAAAGCACTCGGGTTTGAGGTGGACATCATTCCCACCCCTGTCGCTGGAAAATCGCACTTTATTGCGCGATTGCGCGGTGATGGGTCGAAAAAGCCATTATTGCTGGCGGCGCACGCTGATGTCGTCGGTGTTGAACGCGAAAAATGGACGGTCGATCCATTCGCGGGTGTGGTTCGGGACGGAAGTGTGTACGGTCGCGGCGCCATTGACTTCAAAGGTGGCATGGCGGTGTTCGTGCGCGCCGCGTTAATGGTTGCGGAAAAGAAAATTCCACTGTCGCGCGATTTAATTTTTCTCGCGGAAGCCGACGAAGAAGGTGCGCCGTTTAACACATCGTGGCTATCTCGCGACCACTTCGCGAAAATCGACGCAGAGTTTGCGTTGAATGAAGGCGGCTGGATCATCAAAGGCGATGACGGCCGTGCGAAATACGTCAGTATTTCTACCGCCGACAAATCGTCGGTCCAACTCATCGTCACGGCGCGCGGGACATCCACGCACAGCTCGATGCCGCAGCCTGATAACGCAATATTTGTGTTGTCGAAAGCAATGGCGAAGCTCGCGGATTACGAAACGGCGGTGCAACTCACCGCGAGCACGAAACGCTTCTTTTCGACGCTTGCCGAAACGAGTGTGCCACCGATGTCGCAGTACTTCCGCGACTTGGTCAGTGGCACGGCGGCGAAGGCCCAGGCCGCCGACAAAATCATTAGCAAGGACCCACTGCTCCACTCAATCATGCGGAACACGATTGCGCCGGTGTTCCTCACAGCAGGCTTTCGGAGCAATGTCATTCCCGGCTCGGCTGATGCGACGCTTAACATCCGCACAATCCCCGGTACGACGGCCGCGAGCATGATTGCAGAATTAACGCGCGTGATCAACGACAAGCGCGTCGAGGTCAAAGTGGCGCCACCGTCCGGAACTTCTCCGTCGACTGCGACGGCCGCCGCCGCCGCGACCATGATTCCAGAATCGCCAACGTCATCGGAGCTGTACATCGCGCTTGAACGCGAAGCGAAAGTGACGTATCCCACCGCGAAGGTGACGCCGTATCTCTTTCAGGCGGGCACAGATGCCGGTGCGTGGCGCAGTCGCGGTATCCCAGTGTTTGGAATTTATCCGTACGCCATCACCGCCGACGAACTCAAGCGCATGCACGGTAACGACGAACGCGTGAGCATCGAGTCGTTGCGTCAGGGCACGGAGATGATTTACCGGACGTTGGTGCGCGTCGCGGGGAAGACGCCGTAGGGCGGTTGCACTCTGCGTGTTGCCGTCGTACTTCTGCTTGTCATCTTTGCAGACTGTGAGCGACGGCAACGTGTGGCCAAACACATGATCGATCTTGTGATCGTGCGCAGGTGTGACGACAGCGAGCAACTTGCATTGCGTCGCACCGGCAGACGATGTGTGAAATCACGCATCGAGCGGTTGCTGTTCTGCAAAATGCGCGTCGTGGCTGTTCTGTTTCGCGTCCCGCAACTCTCGAAACCAAAAGAAAGAAATAGCCGACCGCCTTTTCTTTGCTGTTCGAACGCTACCGCGGCGCCAACCTCGCACGCTCGTACTGCGACGGCCACTTGATCTCCGCACCGAGTGCATGAGCCGCGAGTAACGGCCAATGCGGTTGCCGCAGTAATTCACGCGCGAACAACACCAAATCCGCCGCACCATCCGCAACAATGCGTTCCGCTTGCTCGGCGGTTGTAATCATTCCCACCGCGGCGGTTGGAATGTCCGCCTCGCGCCGCACCGT
>JANYFO010000284.1 GCA_025362635.1 Gemmatimonadaceae bacterium
ATCGAGATCAATCATGTTGCCCGCTTCTTTCGCGGCTTGCGTGCCCGTGTTCATCGCCACGCCAACGTCAGCCTGCGCCAGTGCGGGCGCATCATTTGTGCCGTCACCAGTCATCGCCACGAGGCGACCACCAGCCTGCTCGCGCTTGATCAGTGCCATCTTGTCTTCGGGCTTTGCTTCTGCCAGAAAATCGTCGACACCGGCTTCTTGTGCGATGGCAGCCGCCGTCAGCGGATTGTCACCCGTGATCATGACCGTGCGAATGCCCATCGCGCGCAGGCGGTCAAAGCGCTCGCGCATGCCGCCTTTCACAATGTCCTTCAGGTAGATGACGCCGAGTACGCGAGCCCCGTTTGCATCGCGTTCGGCGACGACGAGCGGCGTTCCACCTTCCCGCGCAACCCGTTCCACGAGCGAGTCGAGATCTGTCAGTGCGGCGCCACCTTGCTCACGCACCCACCGCAACACTGAGTCACCAGCGCCTTTCCGCACCTGTCGTCCGTCGGTGAGATTCACACCGCTCATACGTGTCGACGCGCTGAACGGCACGAATTCCATGCCGGCGTGGCCTTCACTATCGGCCATATCGCGACCACGCAACGCGAATTTGGATTTGGCTAAGACAACGATGCTGCGACCTTCCGGCGTTTCATCCGCAATGGACGATAGTTGCGCGCGGTCGGCGAGTGTCGCGTCGTCGACGCCGCGCACGGCCAGGAACTCCGACGCCTGCCGATTGCCGAGCGTGATGGTGCCGGTCTTGTCGAGGAGCAACGTGTTTACATCACCCGCTGCTTCGACGGCACGGCCACTCATCGCGATCACATTTTGCTGGATGAGGCGATCCATACCCGCAATGCCGATCGCGGAGAGCAAGCCGCCAATCGTGGTGGGGATGAGACACACGAGCAGCGCGATGAGCACAGGGATCGTGACGGGCGACTGCGCATACATTGCAAATGGTTGCAGCGTCGCGACGGCGAGCACGAAGACGATAGTCAACCCCGAAAGGAGGATCGTCAGCGCGACTTCATTTGGCGTTTTCTGTCGCGACGCCCCTTCAACCAACGCAATCATGCGATCGATAAACGTTTCGCCGGGATTGGCAGTGATGCGGATGACGAGATAGTCCGACTGCACGCGCGTACCGCCCGTGACGGCCGAGCGATCGCCTCCACTTTCGCGCACAACGGGTGCGCTTTCGCCAGTGATCGCACTTTCGTCGACCGACGCCACGCCTTCGACCACTTCGCCGTCTCCCGGAATGACATCTCCGGGCAGACACAGTACGTAGTCATCGCGGCGTAACGACGGCGCGCCCACTTCCGTGACCGGCGCGCTGTCGAGCCGCCCATTTAGCACGGTGCCCGTGGGCAGTTTGCGTGCGGACGATTGCGTACGACTTTTACGCAGTGAGTCGGCCTGTGCTTTGCCTCGACCTTCCGCCATTGCTTCCGCGAAGTTGGCAAAGAGGACCGTGAACCACAGCCAGATCGCGAGTTGCGCGAGAAAACCGATGCCGCTTTTCCCAGCGTACACATCACGCACGAGGGCGATGGTCGTGTACACCGACCCGAGCAGCACCACAAACATTACGGGGTTTCGCACCATCAAACGCGGATGAAGCTTGCGAAACGCATCAACGATCGCGCGTCGAACGATATCACCTGCAAACATGGGCCGACGATTACTCGCCGAGCGCGATGCAGCATTGCCAGAAGGAGTCTTCATGCTAGTACAGCGCTCCCGAGCCCATCAGGAAGTGCTCGACGATTGGGCCGAGCGCAAGTGCGGGGAAGAAGGTGAGTGCACCGACAATGAGCACGACCCCAATGAGCAATGCTGAAAACAGCGCGCCACTGACGGGGAACGTGCCACTTGAAGCGGGTACCACTCGCTTCTCAGCGAGAAAGCCAGCGAGCGCCAGCACGGGTACGATGAGCGCAAAGCGGCCAATCAACATCGCCACACCAAACAGTGTGTTGTACCAGTACGTGCCCCCGGTGAGGCCGGCGAACGCCGAACCATTGTTGGCCGTGGTCGACGAGAACGCGTAGAGAATTTCGGTTAATCCGTGCGGGCCGCTGTTGTTTAATCCCGCAAGCCCGGTCGGTGCTGCGACACTGACCGCCGTAAAGATCAGGATCGACGCCGCTGCCGCGAGGACATACAGCATGACCATTTGCACTTCGCGCGCTTGAATTTTTTTCCCGAGGTATTCCGGCGTGCGTCCGACCATCAACCCCGCGATGAAGACTGTGAGCACCACGAAGATCAGCATGCTATACAGTCCGGCACCGACACCGCCGAAGACGACTTCACCGAGCTGCATGTTGACGACAGGCACGAGTCCACCAACTGGTGTGAACGAATCGTGCATCGCGTTCACGGCACCGCACGATGCATCGGTGGTGACAACGCTAAAAAGCGCGGAGTTCACGATGCCAAACCGCACCTCCTTGCCCTCCATGTTGCCGCCTGGATTGACCGCTGTGGTCGTGACGTCGATACCGTGGGCCGCATGAATAGGATTGCCGCGTGCTTCAGCCCAATACGTTGCCGTCACGCCACCGAAAAAGAGCAGAAACATCGCCGCCCAGACCGACCAGCCGTGCTTCAGGTTGCCGGTCATGCGCCCTAACATGTACACGAGCGCCGATGGGATCAGGAAGATCGTGATCATCGCCCAAAAATTGGACCACGGCGTTGGATTTTCGAATGGATGCGCAGAGTTCGCGTTGAAAAATCCACCACCATTTGTGCCAAGCTGCTTGATAATTTC
>JANYFO010000081.1 GCA_025362635.1 Gemmatimonadaceae bacterium
TCGTGCGCTCCATTGCAATTGACGTGGGCGTTCTCGAACGGTCGTCGCGCGTACTGGTAATGGCGGGCGACTTCGGTTGGGATGATGTGGGCACGTGGGCTGCGTTGCATCGCGTGCGGGCGTTGGACTTGGACAACAACGCGCTACGTGGACGCACACACGTACTCGACGCTACAGGCAACGTGGTTCATGCCGAGGAGAGCGCCGTGGTGCTGTACGGCGTGCACGACCTCGTGGTCGTGGCGCGCGACGGGCTTGTCTTGGTCACGACTCGCGATAAGGCCGCAGAACTGAAAGCGTTACTCGATTCGCTTCCTTCGGATTTACGCGGACCGTGATCGTTCTCTTCGACGACCTGTGCGCGCGCGGTTTTGAACCATTCGCTTCGACACGTCCACTCGGCGAAATGCGTGCGGGCGCGTTGCTAATTCGTGAACGATGGGCACACTGTTTGGGCGCCTCAGTTTCGGCATTTGTCGGTGCACCACATCTCGAGACGTTCACGGAATTCGACGCACCACCCGCGGTGCGCGGGACACTTCCGGTAGGAACAATTATCGCGCACACGCGCGCGGTACCGTCCCTGATTGGTATTCAGGGCGGTTGTGCAGAAACGCACGTCGATGGGTGGCTACTGAATGGCCGATTGGCGGCAGTGCGTTTGGCCACCGCACTTGATAGTGCAGCGTTCGCGCGAGCAGAGATGACGTTGGAGTCGCTGGTCGCCCCAACGTCCGTTCTGTCGATTGAAGGCGTGTGGCTCGACGAGGTGTGGGACATTGTGCGGCACCTCAATGCGCTTTTGCTCCACGACATTCCCGCGCTGGCGGCATCACTGGCATGCGCGGCGTTAGAAGCCGACGATACCGACGCACGTGGACCCGTTGTTCTCGGCGGGCATCCTGTTTGGCTTGAGGCGGGCGCGCGCGTCGAACCGTACGCGGTGTTCGATACCACGCTCGGCCCAGTCTTACTGCGCAATGGCGCGATCGTCCAAGCATTTACACGTGTCGTTGGTCCGTGTTACGTCGGTCGCAGCTCGACGATCATGGCCGACCGTATTTCGGGATCGTCGATTGGCGACCACTGCCGAGTCCATGGCGAACTCTCGGCGACGGTGATGCTCGGTCATGCGAATAAGGGGCACGAAGGTTTTGTCGGACATTCCGTGCTCGGGCGCTGGGTGAACCTCGGCGCAAGCACCGTGACAAGCAACCTCAAGAACACGTACGGCAGCGTCGCTTTGTGGACACCGACTGGCGTGCGTGATACGGGGCTGCAATTTCTGGGTACGCTTTTTGGCGATCACGCAAAGACCGGCATTGGTTTGCGATTGACAACCGGATGCGTGCTTGGCGCTGGTGCCAACGTCATGGACGGTATGCCGCCGAAGGTGGTTGCGCCGTTTTCGTGGGGCACGCATGCACCGTACGACGTGTACGCGCTCCCTAAATTTCTGGAGACGGCCGAGCGCGTGATGAGTCGTCGCTCGGTAACGATGGATGCAGCGCAACGTGCGCATCTCACGCGCGTGTACACGTTCGCCATCGCAACCGCGCGCTGGTTCGCGCGCTAGCTGCGGTCATGCTTCGCGTTACAATCTTGGGCAGTGGGAGTCGCGGCAATGCGATTCTCATAGAAGGCGCGGAGACATGTGTGCTTGTGGATGCTGGCTTTGGCGTTCGCACGCTGGCCAAGCGACTTCACGCAATTGGAAAACACCCCTCGCAGATCTCGGCGCTTGTGCTTACGCACGAACATACCGACCATGCGAGCGGCGCGGCGCAGGCGTGTCGCAAATGGGGATGGCCCCTGTTCGCATCACGGGGTACGTTGTCGGCGTTAGCGGAATCGACTGCCGGATGCCCGCTCGGCGCGACGATACTCGCGCTTGATCGTAGCACGAGAGCATCCGGGTTTGACATTTGTGCTACGGTTGTGCCGCACGATGCGCGCGAGTGTACCGCGTTGGTGCTTGAGGACGCGCGAAGTGGTGAGCGCGTTGGCATAGCGTTGGATCTTGGACATGTGCCGTCCGACTTACCAGAGGCGTTTCGTCGACTCGACTTTCTTATTGTGGAATCGAATCATGACGAGCGCCTGCTCGCAGATGGTCCCTATCCTTGGAGTCTTAAGCAGCGCATCAGCGGCGCGTTGGGACATTTGTCAAACGGCGCGGCCGCGGCGTTTGTGAGTGCGTGCGCACATCGGGGGCTGCGCGGCATCATGCTCGCGCATTTGAGCGAAACGAACAACACTCCGGCGCATGCCCTTTCCCGCACTCGCGATGCACTGCGACGCTCCGGATGGCGTCGCGATGCGCTTTGGGTGGCGCATCAGACACAGGCCTGTGGATCGCAAGGACCGAGTGGTCTCAACGCGTCCGTGCCCGTCCAGCTTCTTTTAGGGTTTTAGCTTAGCGCCTCCGTATTCTTCCGGTGTCGCCGTCGTTGGTCCGTGGGATATCATTCTCGCGGTCCAGCTTCGTGCGCACTCGGCTCGCATCCCGCCCCCGTTACACCACAGGTAATGACTGACAGCCATTCGTCGTCCCCGTCACTGCGAGAAAGTTGGCGCAGCGATTTGCCCGCGTCGCTCGTCGTCGTGTTGGTCGCGCTGCCGCTTT
>JANYFO010000298.1 GCA_025362635.1 Gemmatimonadaceae bacterium
GTTCATTCAGGAGATGAACAAAGACGGGGAGCTGGTCAACTGGACCATAGCCCTCGTCGGCAAAGAGGAACTTGGTCCGCATCACGAAAGAACGCTCGGCGGACAGTTAGTCACCATGTTGAAGCGAGGTCGCTCTGCCGAGCACAAAGATCGATACTCCATCAAGACGCTCATTTCCCCTCGCGATCAGGCAATTGACTTGAGTGAGGAGGAATGGAAAGCGGCTTTAGCTTTAACCCAACGCACGTGGCGGGGAGATAAGGATCGCAACCAGCAGGCGAATCCCCCTGCAGAACCGCACGGCTCGCAGATTCGCCGAGTTTTGGGTGACGGCTCATCCGAGCATGGCGTTTCGCCGCGTCGCGACCGGGGTCTGTTACTCCTCTATCTGATCGATCCCGACGCGAGCGGTCATCCAGAATTGAAAGGTGCTGATCCCGTGTTGGCGTGGGCGATCAGTTTTCCGGCAAGCACCTCCACGCGCACTGTCTCCAACGCGGCGTATATGGGCAACAACGTACTCTGGGAGGAGCTGAATGGCTGGGTGGACTGAGGAGGGACTTCTACGCGCGTGGCGTGCTCTCGCGGATCCAATAGAGGGGGAGGAGTGGCGTTTTGTCAGACTGACAGAGCTTGGCACTGTGGAAGTCGAGGCTGCACGACACTTCCCCGGAGGTCACGAGGCCGTCCTTCTTGCGTTGCCTTCACTTGACGGCGTTGATCTCGGCATTTTACCGAAGGGGCGTGGGTTCGAGGTTTCGGTCGTACACAATGGTGAAGCGTTCCCTGAGCGCTTCGTCGTTGCGTTGACTCGAGAGAGTGAAGGGAATATGGACATCTTTTCCGTGGTGGCCGTCGACGCGATTCGACTCGTCGAAGAGTTGCGGCTAGAGTCTGCGGCGGATGTACTGCGGCAGTTCCTTTCAAGAGTTCGCGACTGGCAGCTGTTCATGGAGCGTTCGCATCGCCTCCTCTCTGCCGACCGACAAGTAGGATTGTTCGGTGAATTGCTCGCCTTGGCTACCCTTGTTCGCAGCGAGCTGGGTCCATCCGCGCTACGCGCGTGGAAGGGCCCATCGCAATCCGCGTTTGATTTCCAGATTGGCGATGCTGGCTTAGAGGTGAAGAGTACCGTTCGGAAGGGTGCCTTCGTGGCGCAGATCAGCAGCATCGAACAGCTGGACAACGAATGCTCACCCATGTTCCTGTGCGCCATGCGCTTCGAGGAGCATGAGGATGGTATGTCGCTGCCGGAGGCGGTGGCGGATCTTCGTTCGCTCCTGCGCACTCAAGGGAATGTTCGCGCCTTAGACGCGCTGCTCATGACCGCCGGCTTTCTCGACGAGCATGCGGAACACTACGGTCGACGTCTCACTCTGGCAGATGCGAGAGTGTTCGAGGTAACTGCCGAGTTTCCGCACTTTACTCGCACAGCGGTTCCCGCGGCTGTTCGCAAACTGTCGTATGCGCTCGATCTTGATGCGATCTCGGCACGCCCAGTCGGGCTAGCGCAACTCTTCTCCTTACTCGATCTGACCCTCCATGAGTCTTGAAGCGTTTCACGCTGGCCTGCGGGCCGATCTTCAGCAGATGGTGGCTGATCGCCTTCACGCCGACGAAAGGCCGTTCCCCAACGAGGAGCTTGTCTTTGCTGAATGGGCTATGGACCACCTTGAGGAGGTCAACATCTGTGAGTCACCGATCATCTGCCACTGGATCGGCAAGATCGGAAATTCGTCGCTCCGTGTTTCTGGCTATTCTCTGTCATCTGACGCTACAGGGCTCGATCTGTTCGTAACGTCGTACTTTGGTTCGGAGACCATTACTGATTTGAAGGATTCCGATGCCGTGTCCACCGGAGCCGAGGGAGTACGGCTTCTACTGACAGCAGCAGGCGGCAAACTGACAAGTCGAATCGCCCCAACGCATCCGATCAGGGAGCTCGTTGAAACCATTGTTGATCGTTGGCCAACATTGGACCGCATCAGAGTTTTTGTTCTCACTGACGGTAGGACCAAGGCGAAGCGGTTTGCGCCAAAGGAAGTGCGCGGCAAGATGATCAGCGTCGAGGCTATGGACATCGAGCGGCTGTACCGCCACCTCGATGGGCGCCCGCGAGACGAGATTGCCGTCAATTTGAGTGCAATGCTTGGCCGCTCTCTGCCATGTGTTTACGTGCCAGACGCGGAAGCCGACTACGACTACGTACTTGTCGCGCTGCCGGGAGTTGTCCTTCGCGAGTTGTACGTGCAGTACGGTACGAGGCTTTTGGAGGCGAACGTCAGAACCTTCCTTGGTTCAAACAAGACAACGAACAAGGGAATTGCACAGACCCTCCGCGAGGAACCCGAGCACTTTCTGGCGTTCAACAATGGCTTAGTCTTGGTCTGCGATGAGGCTCAATTCGAGACGTCCGAGTCGGGAATCGGGCTTTCTTTCATGACTGGCATACAGATCGTCAACGGTGGACAGACCACCTCATCGATCTACTTCACCACCCGCGAAGACCGGAACGTTGACCTAAGCCATGTCATGGTTCCCGCCAAGATCATCATTCTGAAGAGTGATGACGAAGCTGCTCGAGACACGTTAATCTCGAAGGTGTCAAAATTCGCGAATAGTCAAAGTGCGATCAAAATGTCGGACCTTTCCGCCAACCGGCCATTCCACGTTCAGCTAGAAAAATTGTCTGAACAGACGTGGTGCCCAGACGGAGCAACCCGATGGTTCTATGAGCGGGCCGCCGGTGCGTACAACGTGATGCTGTTGAAGGAAGGGGGAACACTCGCAAAGCGTCGCAAATTGCAGGAAATGATCTCTACGAAGCGAAAGCTCACGAAAAACGATATTGCGAAGTATCACGAAGCGTGGCGTGGACTGCCGCAGCAGGTGGGGTTAGCGGGCGAAAAAAACTTCAAGGAGTTCATGGACGCCATTGAAGAGGAGCCCACAATCGTGCCTAATCCGCTCAGTGCGGACTGGTATCGCGCCATGATTGCCAAAGTCATCTTGTTCAAGGCCATCCAGTCACTGATAAAGGCCCAAAGCGTTCGCAAAACTTTTACGCAGGGCTGGGTCAACATCGCAACCTATGTAGTCTCGTTGGTCGCCGATCGTTTAGGTGACACTTTGGACCTGCAGATGATCTGGCAAAACCAAAAAATCTCTGAAGAGTTTGCCGGTCTTCTGCTGCAATGGGCGACTCTAGTTAATGAGAAGTTCGCTGACATCGGGCCAAGGCAGCAAATCTCGGAGGTGGCCAAGCGCGAGGCCACTTGGACCAAGGTCAAAGGGGCACAATTTCCCTCACCGGACCGTACGATTCCGGAGTTATGCGCCTTGCCATCTGAGCGCCACTGAAAAAATCAACCGGTCGCTCTCGACTGCCTCGTTAGAAGCACGGTTGAGTGTTGCTTAAGCAAAGTTGAGTCAGGCATCAGGCATTGGCAACGCGACCCTCACCCCTCACATTGGATCCGTCCGGACTCGCCCGCGCGGTCAGCGGTATTCCGGGGTGATCACGATTGCATCTTCCAATGTCTCGCGGAACCGCGCTACGATCTCGGTTTCGATCATGCCGCACTAGGGGGCATGCTGGCCCCACACGAGCCTTTCGGATTGCGTAGCGTGGCTCTGCCGTGCGCCACTCCCCGGAGGAGCGGCGCACGGTTCGGCGTGTGACCGCGCCGAAGATCGGCGTCCGGCCGTGAGCGCCCGTCCGCCTCGGCCGCCCGCTTTAGGCGCGAAGCGAACGGCGCTACATCACCGGCGACATTCTGTCCCCACCCCGCGTCCTATGGATCGGACGACCCCCTGTCTCGGCGTTGGGCGGAGTCCGCTCCGCGCTCCCGCCTCCTCGACGGGCAATAGTTGATCTAACTACCCACTCCTTCGGGAGCAGGAAGTTGACGGCTCAAACTCAGCGGCGCCGTCGCGCATGACGAAACCGAATCGGGCGCCGTCTGCACCACGCGACTTGGGCGCAAACAGCTTTCGGCGGCCAACAATAATCGAAGTGTTCCACGTCCCCCGATAGGCTCCGCACCGCCGCGAATCTCCGCACACGCTCTTTGACAAACCATTTGACAAAAAACGCCCGGACATCCACACGAATGGCCGGGCG
The DNA here is from genome assembly GCA_025362635.1 of Gemmatimonadaceae bacterium. GTDB lineage: Bacteria > Gemmatimonadota > Gemmatimonadetes > Gemmatimonadales > Gemmatimonadaceae > Gemmatimonas. The sequence continues at coordinate 4,124 of JANYFO010000298.1, forward strand.
TTCTGACACGTACCGGACGTTGCACGCCACGCCGCGCGTGCTCCAGAACGTCGTACGTCGTTGCGATTACTTACGTACGAGGGGTTTGTACTTGATGCGGTGCGGCTGATCCGCATCCGACCCCTTACGCCTTTTGAGATCCTCGATGTACGCCCCGTAGTTCCCCTCATACCACACCGTCTCCGACTCGCCCTCAAACGCCAAAATATGCGTCGCGATCCGATCCAAAAACCATCGATCGTGACTGATCACCACCGCGCAGCCCGCAAAATCCAACAGCGCTACTTCCAGCGCGCGCAACGTATCAACATCCAAGTCGTTCGTTGGTTCGTCGAGCAACAATACGTTCGCGCCTGCCATCAACGTCTTCGCAAGATGCAACCGGTTCCGCTCACCACCGCTTAAATCGCCAACTTTCTTTTGCTGATCGTTGCCGCGAAAATTGAACGAACTCAAATACGCGCGTGAATTCATCTCACGCTTACCCACGGTGATGAGCTCCACACCACCAGAGATTTCTTGCCACGCACTTTTTGTCGGATCGAGCGTGCGCGATTGATCGACATACCCCAACTGCACCGTCTCACCCGTTTTCAGTGAGCCAGAATCTGGCCCCTCGGTACCAATAATCATCCGGAATAGCGTTGTCTTACCAGCGCCGTTTGGACCAATCACGCCAACAATGCCACCGCGCGGCAACGCGAACGACAAATCGTCATACAGCAATTTGTCGCCGTACGCCTTCGAGACGTGCTTCGCAATTACCACGTCGTTACCCAAGCGCGGCGGCACTGGAATGACAATTTCGTTGGTGGAGACGCGCTCTTGGCTTTCTTCACTCTCCAACTCTTCAAACGCCTGCACACGCGCCTTGTTCTTCGCCTGCCGTGCGCGCGGTGCCAAACGCACCCACTCCAACTCACGTTGCAACGCACGCTGACGCGCACTCTCTGTTTTCTCTTCTTGCTGCAGTCGCGTACGCTTCTGCTCGAGCCAACTAGAGTAGTTGCCCTCCCAAGGAATACCCTTGCCGCGATCTAGCTCAAGGATCCATTGCGCCACATTGTCGAGGAAATATCGATCATGGGTGATCGCCACAACCGTGCCCGCAAACTCCGACAAAAAGCGTTCCAACCACGCGACACTTTCGGCGTCAAGGTGATTGGTGGGTTCATCCAGCAGCAACATGTCGGGCTGCTCGAGCAACACGCGACACAATGCCACGCGACGACGCTCACCACCACTCAAGGTGGAGACGTCGGCATCACCCGGCGGCAACCGCAACGCGTCCATCGCAATCTCAATCGTGTTATCGAGATTCCACAAATCGAGCGTATCAATGCGCTCCTGCACTTTGCTCTGTCGATCCAACAACTTCTCCATCGCCGCATCACTCATCGGCTCTGCAAACTTCATGGAAATATCGTTGAACTCGTTCAGCAAATCACGCTGCACTTTCACGGCGAGCTCCACATTGCCACGCACATCAAGCGTCGCGTCCAGCTGCGGTTCCTGCGGCAAGTAGCCAATCTTCGTGCCCTGCGCAGCCCACGCTTCGCCCTGAAAATCTTGGTCCACACCAGCCATGATGCGCAACAACGACGACTTACCCGCGCCGTTTGCGCCAAGCACGCCGATCTTAGCGCCAGGATAAAACGACAACCAGATATCGTCGAGAATGATGCGCGAGACCGGAACGACCTTGCGCAACTTCTTCATCACGTAAATGAACTGCGGTGCCATACGAGTGCTGGTGCTAGAGGGTTTGGATGCGTCTCGCGTGCAATCTAGCGGCACGAGTACTTCGGGACCGCGAACTGCGTACCGCGAATTACGCGAATTGAACCCAACCTGCGACGAATGACGTCGCGACAACTGCGTAACCGTATTCTTGAAGTTGAAAAGCACGAGATGAAAGACTCCTCGGCGACTCACCCCCGTGTCCCCCATTCGGTTCAATTCGCGTAATTGGCGGCTTGCAGTACCACTATATTTCAGTACTGATGCAACTCTCCGACGTCGCCTCCCAGCTCTCCGGCAATCCGGCCGCAGCTCTCCCGCTTCTCTTTGGCGCCGGAGTCCTTACGTCGCTGACGCCCTGCGTCTACCCGATGATCCCGATCACCGCGGCGATCGTCGGCGGACAATCTGCGGCAGAACGCGCCGGCACCGCCATCGCCTCGCGCTGGCGACCCCTCCTGCTGTCCCTCACGTACGTGCTAGGGCTCGCCTCAGTGTACGCGGGGTTGGGACTTCTGGCCGGACTCACGGGTACGATGTTTGGCACGGTGAGCGCCAATCCATGGGCTTTTTTCGCTATGGCCAATTTGCTCCTGATGGCCGCGCTGTCCATGCTCGACGTGCTCCCCGTCCGCGTTCCATCGTCCATCCTGCAACGCGCCTCCAACGCCGGCACTGGCGGTCGTGTTGCGGGTGCGTTCATCATGGGCGCCGCGTCTGGCTTAGTCGCCGCACCGTGCTCCGCTCCGGTCATGGCTGCCGTCCTCACTTGGGTCAGCACCACCGGCAGCGCAGCACTCGGCTTCCTCTATTTGTTCACGTTCTCGCTCGGCATGTGTACCCTGCTCGTCATCGTCGGGCTTTCGGCGGGCGCAGTCACACGGCTGCCGCGTGCCGGCACATGGATGGTGTGGGTGAAACGCGGCTTTGCCTTCGTCATGATCGGCATGGCGGAGTACTACCTTGTCAAAATGGGTCAGGTCTACTTCTGATCCCGGAGTCACTCGTGCGCTTCGCCCTGCCTAGTATCCGTGTTGCCAATACGTCGTTCCGGTTGTGGCCCGCCTTCGTCGCTTTGTTCTGTGGCACGCTCGCACAACCACTCACCGCACACGGCGTCGTTGCTGCCCAGGACGTCGGTATTGCACTTGGAGAGAAAGGTCCCGGTGGTCCGCTCGAAACCTTAGATGGCAAAAGCGTCGACCTCTCGTCCTATCTTGGCAAAACTCCCGTTGTGTTAGAGTTTTGGGCGACTTGGTGCGGCAACTGCAAACAGCTTGAACCCGCCATGCGCGCGGCCGCAATAAAATACGCTGGCAAAGCACAATTCATCACGGTTGCCGTGTCAATTAATCAATCGGTCTCCCGAGTGAAAGCGTGGCAGAAGGCGACACCGATGCCCGGCGTCATGTTGTATGATCGCAAAGGTGTCGTGTCTGGCGCGTACGATGCACCGGCAACGAGTTATGTCGTCGTGCTTGATAAGGCTGGCAAAGTGATCTATACGGGCGTTGGCGGAACGCAGAATGTCGCGGCTGCCGTGAAAAAGGCCTTGTAGCAATATCATAAAAAAGCCCGCTAACATTATGTTAGCGGGCTTTTTTGCTGCTTCAATTTAACGCCATGATGCAAACATGACGCGTCGAACTCTTCAATATGTCAGGTGCTTTCGACGCGCCATTGCGCAGATGCCGAGTAATCCAGCAGCGAAGAGTACAACTGTTGAAGGCTCTGGCACTGTTGTGCTTGCCGAGCGAAAGCTGATGTTGTCAACGCCGAATCCACCGTTTGCATCAGCGGAAATTGTAACACTATTAAAACCGAGAGCATCGGTAAAGCCGACAAACGTTGCACTTGGTCCGTTAAAATCAGTCGTAAATACTGAAACGTTCCCGCGCACATCTGTCAGAGTAATGCGTCCTGCTCCAGTAGGATCGGAAACATTGTTCGATACGCCAACCAAGCCGAAGTAGTTGAGCGCGCTGGAGAAGGTCAATGTTACCGGTTGTAGGGAGGTTCCGGCTGCACACGTCGAGTTGTCGACGGCGAAGTTACCAGCTTGGCGCGTGTTCCCGGCGCCGAACCCGGCGGAGAAAAAACTGTTTGCCAGAAAGCAACCACCAGTCACGGTGACGCCAAAACCGGTGAATGCCCCCGCTGCTGCTGCGCCGATTGCGAGCGACTCGAAGTTGACAACCGTGATCCCAACAACGGGCGCCGCCACTGATGCGACCTGCGCCGTTGCGGAGGATATCGCAGCGAATCCGAGAGACGTCGCTAAAAAGTAGAGTTTTCTCACTCGGCACTTCCTCGGAAAGAGGTATGTAACGGCTACATCGAGCGACGAAACCGTTAATCCACACCGTAGTGCACTATCCGTGCCGACGACGTTCGCTCAGCCTTAGTGCGGTCGTCGTACATCACCAACTCGACTATCGTTTCTCCTTTACCGGTGACTTCACGACGGGCGCAGCAGCACCTGCATCGCTTAACACTACTTTGTCTTCTTTATCAAACCCGACCATAAGATGCGCCGCTGCGGCCAATGCTTTCAGTGCATCGCCGGACGATGTCAGCGATGTGCGCATCGTCACCTTGCGCGCACCGAGGGCTGGATCGCCCAGCGACAATTTTGAATCAAACCAACGCACAAGTTCTGAGACGACAACACTGACCGGCGTATCAACAAACACGAGCGAGTCGCGCGTCCAACTGAGCGCTGTCTCTTTTGCATCGCCCGATAGGTCTGACATCGTACCGTCCTTTGCAATGTGGAGCGCAGCACCAGCGGCCACTTTGCGCGCGTCCTTCCCGTCCTTCACACGCACCAGAACCGCGCCTTCATCAACGCCCACATCGATCGTGCTGTCCTCTGGATACGCGCGCACCGAAAACTTGGTACCGGTTGCGGTAATGCTGGTCGTGCCGTGACGTACTTCAAATGGCATTGGATTGCCTTGTGCTACCGTAAACTCAGCCGCACCCTGCACCGCCACCGTACGCATGGTCGTGCCAAATTTCGCCGGTACTTTCACGTGCGAATCTGAACCAAGTTTTGCTTTGCTGTCGTCGCCGAGTGTGACGTTGCCCCGCTGTCCACGGCGTGCGGAGATGTCACGCGCATCGTCGGCGGAGAGTGCTTTGCTCACCGCCTCGTCTGCACCTTTCATGTTCGCGTATTTGAGAATGCCAAATAGTCCACCGGCCACTGCAACGATCAGCACCGTCGGCACGACCCAGCCACCGGACTTTCCAACTTTTTGTACATGTTCGGCCGCGTGCGCCTTTTGCGCGGCGCGCGAGGCGGCGCGACTCGCCTCGTGATCGACTGGCGGGGCGTGCATCGCCGCCTTGAGTTGCGCGACCGCTTCTTCTTCGGTCGGTATCGTAATGTGACTCGACGAGGCGGACGAACCATCACGCTGTCGCAGTGACGCATGCTTCTTTTTCTGCATCGTTGATTCTTCGCGCACCGCTTCCGACAGATAGGACACCATGCCGATGGCATTCTGGAATGTCGCGCGGCGCGTCCACGTTGACAGCATCGCTTGTTGCACAACGCGGCCACTGAAATGCGTGAGATCGGTGCCGAGCGATTCTTTTGCGACGTTGATCAATGCCGCATAGCGTTCGCGGTAAACCGTCGCGAGTGTTGTTTCATCGCCTTTTATGAAGGCGGCGAATTGCTCGGCGGTTGGTGCTGAAATATCAGCGGACATCGGGTTCTCCTGAGGGTATGAGGCACGACCGACGTGCGTGTATGGGACGAACGGTATCGCGCGCTCCTTGATCCTGTGCTCCGGTGCAGCATCGCGCAAACTATTTGTCACATTGCGCCGAATTTTCTCTCGGCAAGCAGCGCCGCGCCTTCATCCGCGAGTCCGTCCGCCAGTCGCTGCATGTGCGCCGGCGTTGTACGAACATTCATGATTGTCACGCGCAGTACGCGCCGCCCGTTAAGCGTGGTGGCAGTCAGCCATCCGCGTCCGCTCCGATTGTAGCGCTCGCGCAAGGCGTCCGTGAGCTCGTCACGATTGGCCTCTGCGACGCCTGGCGGCGTCCACGTGAAACACAGAATGTTGGACTCGGGCGCATGCAGGGGGGCGAAGTCACTCCGTGTCTGAAGGAGCGCATGTAACGTTGCCGCAGTTTGACACAGTCGCTCGTACATCGCGGCCAATTGATCGGCACCGTATCGCTCGAAGGCAACCCATAACTTCAACACGTCAGATCGACGGGAGCACTGAAACGTGCGCGTACCGGAATCCCACATGCGCGTCTCGCCGCTATCGCCTGCAAACAAATATGGCGCGGTTTGCGCGAAGGCGGCTTGCAAGTCGCGTTCGTCGCGCATCAGCAGGAGACCGGCGGACAATGGGAGCAGTAATGTTTTGTGCGGATCCCACGCCACCGATCGCGCCCGCGAAATTCCGCGCACGCGATACTGGTGCACCGGAGATAACATTGCAGCGCCGCCATGCGCCGCGTCCACGTGCAGCCACACATTGTTGTTCGCCACGCAGATATCCGCGATGCGTTCAATGTCATCAAACGCACCGGTGGCGGTACATCCTGCCGTCGCCACGACCGCCATCACCCGCGTGCCTGCGGCGTGCAGTGCGATCAACCGCGCGTGCAGCACGTCCACGTCCATTCGATGATCGCGCGACGGAATGATCTCCACGCGCGATAGACCAAGTCCCATTTCGCCCGCCGCACGCGTGACGGCGTAGTGCGCATGTTCGCCGCAGACCAGCACGGGTGGATTCGGACCTACTCCATTCGTCCAAACGTCGGGAATGCTGTGACTGCGCGCCGCGAGTAAGGCGGTAAACGTTGCTTCGGTTCCACCCGAAGTCATCGTACCGCCCGCAAGTGCGCCCCACCCTACTAAATCTGTGCACCAGCGAATGACTTGTCGCTCAAGTGGCCTGAAACTCGGCGACATCTCTCGGACGGCGAGCGATTGGTTCACCGCGGCAATGAGCGCTTCTGTCCAGATCGTTGCGGGCAACGGCGCTGACACTTGATGGCCAACGGCCATCGGATGCATAAGACGGTTTACATCATCTAACAACAACGTCGAAATGCGCTCCGCGACTTCGGCCAATGGTCTCCCAGTGCGCGGCATTGGTCCAGCAAGGCGATCCGCGACCTCCTGTGCTGAACGCGCGGTAGAAACTGGGCCGTCGCCGCTTCGAGTGTCGGCGAGATATCGCGCAACCAGCGCGAGAATTGGTTGCGCTGCCGCAAGCGAAGTATCTGCCTCAAAAAGTGCGAGTAGCGGGTCGTCGCTTGGCGTAGATGTTGGCATCACATAATCTACGTTTGCGCATGCAGCGTGCAGCAAGCGAAAACGATTGCCCGCGAATTGCGCGCATGTGCTCCCAAACAAGGAGTGGTTCGATCCCTCGCTACCCTCCTTGGGCTAGCTCCATTCAATTTTGCGCAATTTGTGGCCAGCGGTTCACTGCAACCGTTCCACTAAGCAATGCACGCTGGCATCCCACCGCCAATGTCGAGCACTCGTCAGGTGCGTACTGCCAATCCAGCGATCAATACCATTTTCTTCCACCGCATCCGCGCGTTCACGCACCACCTCTTGGCCAAATGGTGTGAGCACGACACTGCGCTCCCAAAATCCGCGACCGTCCGCGTCCCGCACCGGCGCAACAACACGCGTGCCGTTGGTGTGCAACACAAGCGGACGCAAACAATCACTTATACGTTGCGTGTACCACGCAAAACTCCAATTGCCCAGGAAGGCCCACGATTCGCTGGCTTGCGATGACAATTGAAATAACCGAGCAAGCGTCAACTGGCCTGGATACAGCGCTTCGCACAGTTGACGTTCTGTACGCGACAGTCCGTGCTGCGAGTCGGGGAATTCTTCGAGTTGCCGACGTAAGGCCGCGGCGAGATGCGGCAATCGCGCCCCCACATTTGCGCTGTACGTTCGCGCACCGATGCTCGCGTCTAGTCGATCGGCCATCGTCGCCAGTGCCTGCGGTGCTGAAGACGTGAACGCGCGCCACGCATCGGCGCCGTGCGCGATGTCGCTTGCTGTGACTTCGCGCCGCGCGTTGTACAGCGGTGCAAATTTGTCCTGAGTCAGGGGCGCAAGAAAACAGTCAGCCGGAACAATCGTCACCCGTGGTCTGTCGCTTACTGGCCGCGACGCAAAACGGCCGAGCACCTGCATGAGTTGTAATTGATCAAACAGGTCGGGCTCAAACCAAAGCACTACTTCATCTGCGACGCCCGCATCATTGAGCCGAGTGTCGCGTACGGCGAGATCGGCGACTACATCGGAAGCTGATGCCCAGCCGCGTGTGGCAAGAAATTCAGCGCGCGTCGCACGAAAACTCTCGAGATTATCGTCAGATGGAACCGGACCATCATGCAAAATATCGCGCCAAGACAGGACGTCGCCCGGCAGTGCAGACCGAGTGAGACCGCTTGCGGCGCCGTCACCGTTGGTGACGTGCAATGTGAGCACTGGATACTCGGGGTTCAGGACTAAAGAACGTACTGCGCGGCGCAACAGAAGCGGAGCGTAGGAAATGATGATGCCGCGCGGTGGCGCCGCTGGTATGTTGTGACGTCGGCGGCGCGCGCGCCAGTGACGACACGCCATTCACTCTTTCCGCGTTTGCAATGATCGTGCCACGAGCCAGCGCTCCCAGTATCGACACCGCACTGATTATCGAGACCGTCCTCCCTACTGACACGATGGACGAACTAGAAATCGAGCCGCTCCTCGACACCAACGTGTCACTGTGGGCGGTGGTGTTTGCTGGCGGGATCGGCACGCGCTTCTGGCCACTGAGCACGCCCAAAAAGCCCAAGCAGCTCCTCGCGCTCGTAGGCGAAACGCCGCTGATCGCCGAGACCGTGTCGCGGTTGTCGCCGATGATTCCGCCAGAACGAGTGCTTGTCGTCACGAGCGCGGACATCGCCGACGCGCTGCACGAAGCCATCCCCGATGTGCCGAAAGCCAACATGTTGGTTGAACCGCGGCCACTCGGCACCGCCGCGGCGTTGGCGTGGGGGGCAACAGAAGTGGCGCGTCGTGCGGGACCCGACACCGTGTTTTGCGCGCTCCATGCCGACCTTTCGGTGGGCGATGCGAGCGAATTTCGCGACACCGTCCGACGAGCGGCGACCATTGCAGCCACCGAATCCTTACTCGTCACCATTGGCGCGCGCCCCACACGTTCCGAGACTGGATTTGGCTATCTACAGCCTGGAGCGTCAATCGATCCGCTAAACTCGCGCGCCGAAGGGGGCGCCTGTCGCGTAGAGCATTTCGTCGAAAAACCAACCGCCGCGTTAGCCGACATGCTCATCGATCAAGGTGCGCTTTGGAACACGGGCATCTTTGTGTGGCGTGCGAAAGTTGTGCTGCGCGAACTCACCGCGCATTGCGCAGAATTGCGCAGCGGCTTGCCGATGCTCACGGACGGCAGGCTGGAGGCGTTTGCGTCACTGGTGACGTCTGTGTCGATTGACCGCGGGCTGCTTGAGCGTAGCAGCAACGTTGCCGTGTTGCCGGGCGCGTTTGGATGGGATGACGTGGGTACGTGGGCCGCACTGCGTCGAGTGCGCGATCTCGATGACACGGGGAACGGTGTCATGGGTGAAGTGCATTGCGTGGAGTCGTCAGGGAACGTGATTCACGCGGACACCGGCTGCGTCGTCGCATACGGTATTTCTGGTATGCTGGTGGTGAGCATTCATGGGCTCACGTTCGTCACGTCGCTCGACCGCGCGAGCGAGTTAGGTCCGCTGCTCAACGCATTGCCGGGGTCGTTGCGGTTTAATCCCGGACGACACTAGCCGCGGTTACTCTCCGCGAAATACCGGCAGTCGCTTTTCCTGAAATGCCGCCAGTGCTTCCCGTACATCCTTGGTCACAAAGCAACTTTTGATGTGCGTGAGTTCGTCACGGAGCTGTGCATCCAGTGTCGTCGTGCTGCTGGCCAACATAAGGCGCTTGGTCAGCGCCAACGCGATGGGCGGACCACCCGCCATACGCGTCGCATACGCCTGCACCCGTTCGGCGAAGACATCGTCCGCGTACACGGCCGATGCCAGCCCGATGCGCTCCGCTTCGCCAGCATCCACATCGCGACCGGTGAGCACCATGTCCATCGCTCTCGCATGACCAATCAGCCGTGGCAAAAACCAACTCACCCCCGCATCTGGTGAGAGTCCGCGGCGCACGTAGCCTGCGGTGCACTTCGCGCTCGCCGTCATAAGTCGTACGTCACATGCGAGTGCGAGCCCAAATCCTGCGCCGGCGGCGGCTCCGTTGATCGCCGCAATGACGGGCTTCTCGCACGCAGTAATAGATTGCACCCAGCGTCCAACCCAACGATACGCATCAATGCGTGTCGCGCGCGTGTCGCCACTCATCGATGCGGCGTCGCCGAGATCGAGTCCAGCGCAAAAACCGCGGCCGGATCCCGTGATGACGACAACACGTACCGCATCATCCGCTGCCGCAAAGTTCATCGCGAGCGGTAATTCGTCGGAAAGTTTCGGATTGACGGCATTCAGTCGCTCCGGACGATTTAGCGTGATGACACATACGCCGTCGGCGCCTTTGGTGACGAGGAGATGCTCGTAGGACATGCGAGAAACCCGAAAGAGGGAAGGACTTGCCAACGGAAATTACCTCTTGCTGGCAAACCGCGCGTCGCCCGAGAACCGTTTCTTGCTCGCAAACCCACTACCGCTGATACCGGTTAGTCGACTAAATCATTCCCCACTCGTAACTATCCGATCCTTTTCCGTGCACCACGCCATGCCTTTAACTCCGACTGCTGCCAACGCGCAAATGATGGACGACGCGACCGCGCTGGATATACGCGGTCCGCTCGCCGTTGCCGACGCCCTTGGCCGAACGGCGGTCGAAACGTGCCGTCAGCACGAGCGACTCTCGCATTTGCAGGATTTGCGCGTCGCCCAGACCGAACTCGAAGCCACCCACGCCCTTGTCGACACGTGCGATCTCGCGCTCGCAGAATGTGTGCGTCATTTCGAGAAAGCATGCGCGACCGTGCCCGCGTCTGACGACGCCGTGGTGCGTCAAGCGGCAAACGCGATGTGGCTCTCGTCGCGTGAATATCTGCGGCGCCACTCCATCGCCGAACAAGCATCGCGACAGCTCACGCAGCACAGCGTCGAAAAGCTGAACGACTTACACACCGAATACGAACTCCTCTCCTCCGCCATACTCGGCCTCAAACACGCGACGCAATCGTATACGAAAATCCGCCCCGACAGCCGCTAGTGCTGCTTACTCCGCGGCTTTGAGCACTAACTCAAAGAGCTTTTTCGACGGTTGCGGATCGCGCGTCAAATACACCTGGAGGCGCTCCACAACACAGGGCGCCTCAACTCGTAACGCCAAAAGTTCGCGCTCAGATTCTGGCGTCAATGTCGGATAGAAACTGAGTGTACAGTGCGGCGAAAACATGAAACGCGCCGGACGAAATGGAAGGCCGCACCGCGCAATTCGTTCATGCAACATGCGCAACGGTCCATTTTGATCGAGCGGCAATGACACAATCTCCGTCTGCATGAACCGATGCGGCGGTCCAAATGGCAACGACAACGGTGCGGTACTTGCCGCAATGGGCGCTAACGCCGCACGGATCTGCTCCACCGGCGTATCCGTTGGGATGGAGCCCACGCCAGACGACCCCACCAGCGTAATATGCGGCGGGGTGAGTCGGGCCAGCTTAGGATCGTAGCGCTGTTGGATGCCACGGACGATGATGCCCGCCTCTCCAGGGAGTTCGGCGAGCACGAAAATGCCGAAAGATGGAGGCATGTGTGCAATGTACACCCCTCGTCGCGTCGTGATCGACAGCGTATGTTCGCGACATGGCCGAAGCGATGGTGATTATCCGAAATTTCGTGAGCGAGACGGAAGCGCAGATTGCGCGCCACGTACTCGAAACGCATGGCATTGCGGCAGTAGTGCTGCGCGACGACGTCGCTGGCGTGGCGATACGACTCGCGGTACGGCATGCGGAGTCGGCGCTCGCGTTGCGCATTCTCGATGCACCCTTTAACAGTTTGTCGACACTCGACACACCGTTCGGCGATACCAATCAGTCGGGTCGCGCGTGAACCGCTCATGAGCAAAGCCTTCGATCAACTCGTGGTTGTCGTAACGGGCGCGTCGCACGGGATTGGCGCCGAATTAGCGACGCAGTGCGCCGCCCAAGGCGCGCGCCTCGTACTCGCGGCGCGCAACGCCGCGCAACTCGAACACGTCGCCCTCGCATGTCGCGCACTCGGCGCCGAGGCATTGGTGCTGACCACTGATGTCAGCGTGGAAGCGTCGTGCAAAGCAATGATCGAACACGCGGTCGCACACTTCGGCCGCATCGATATCCTCATCAACAACGCCGGAATCGGTGCGAGCGGCAGGTTTGAAGAGATTACTGATCTTTCGCTCTTTGAGACACTAATGCGCGTCAACTACCTCGGCAGCGTGTGGAGCACCGCGTACGCCTTGCCGCATTTGAAATTGTCACGCGGCCGCATCGTGGCGATTTCCAGTTTGACCGGACTCATGGGCGTTCCCAAACGCACGGCATACGCGGCGACTAAACACGCAATGGCCGGCTTTTTTGATAGTCTGCGTATTGAGCTACGGCAGACTGGCGTGACCGTCACCGTCGTGTATCCCGGATTCGTGTTGTCCGAGATCAATCGCCACGCCCTTGCACCCAACGGACAGCCATTCGGCGATCGGGGATTTCACCGCACCACCGCTGAGTCGATGGCTCTCGAGACCTGTTGTCGCATCATACTGCGTGCGGTCGTGCGTCGCGATCGTGCTGTGGTGATGACGTGGCGTGGTAAGATCGGTCGCTTTCTCAAATTGTTCGCACCAGCGTTGGTGGATACGATGGCTCGACGAACAATTGACGCACGACAATAGAGCGCAACAAAACACTAGCTTTCGCGAATGACCGACTCTGGACAGCTGCTCCGCATTGACGCACTCCACCCGGAACCCGATCGCATTGCTCGCGCCGCGCGCGTGCTGCTTGATGGCGGACTTGTCGCGTTTCCCACCGAGACCGTGTATGGATTGGGCGCCAACGCCCTCGACGCGGATGCGGTACGACGCATTTACGTCGCGAAAGGACGGCCGACGTGGAATCCGGTCATCGCCCACGTTGCGTCGATCGATGCCGCGCGCGAACTCGTCACGATGTGGCCAGACGACGCAGAACGACTCGCCCTCGCGTTTTGGCCTGGTCCGCTCACGCTTATTCTGCCAAAACGCGATTGCATCCCCGACGTGGCAACAGCCGGACTGCCCGCCGTCGGCATCCGCATGCCCAACCATCCCATCGCGCTCGCGCTCCTACGGGCGACTGGTTTTCCTGTAGCAGCTCCCAGTGCGAATCGTTTTACTGAAATCTCGCCCACCAACGCCCAGCATGTTGTCACGTCACTCGGTGATCGCGTCGACCTCGTGCTCGACGGTGGAGTCTGCAAGGTTGGCATCGAAAGCACGGTGCTTGATCTCAGCGGTGAAGCGCCAACAGTGCTCCGACCCGGCATGATTTCACGGGCACAACTGGCGGCCGTCTTGGGCCGCCCGGTAGCGGATCAGTCCATGATCACCGTCGCCGCGCACGGTCTCACCGACGCCCAGCGCTCGCCAGGCACGACGGATCGCCATTATGCGCCACGCGCGCAAGTGTGGCTCTTTGATGCGAGCGAGGTACACGATGTGACGGCGGCGCTCCAACAGCGCCTGCACTCGGTCGCTCCGTCGATCGTCACGGCACTGTTACTTGGGGTCACACTGCCCGCCGCCTCGCAGCAGTCTATAGTGCACATGCCACGCGACGCCGCCGACTACGCGCGTCAGCTGTACGCGGCACTACATGACGCAGACGCCGTCGGTGCATCACTCATCATCATCGAGCGTCCGCCCAATACCGACGATTGGTCCGGCGTTCGTAACCGTTTGGAACGTGCAGCGCACTAACTCCCGACGTGCCTTTCGTCATACATTTCCCAAATGCTACCTATCGACCTTACCGGCAAGCGGGCCTTGGTGGCCGGCGTTGCCGATGACGGCGGGTTTGGATTCGCTGTTGCCAAAGCCTTTGCCGAAGCTGGTGCCACGGTGTGCGTCGCCACGTGGCCACCGGCGCTAAACATTTTCCTCAATCTGCTCGAACGCGGGAAGATGGATGAATCCCGTTTGTTGGCCGACGGATCTTTGTTGAATTTCGAACGCATCTATCCCCTTGATGCAGCGTATGATGTGCTCAGCGATGCGCCAACTGATGTGCGCGAATCCAAGCGCTACAAAGACGTCGCCGATTTCTCCATTCAAGGCGTCGCTGATCGCATGGTAGCGGATTTTGGTGAACAGCCACTTGACATATTGTTTCATTCATTGGCCAACGGCCCTGAAGTGAAACGGCCAATGCTCGAAGTCAGTCGCGGCGGTTATCTCGCGGCGGTCGGCACGAGCGCGTATTCACTGGTGTCGATGGTACAGCGTTTTGGTCCGCTCCTGCGTCCAGGCGCCTCCGTGTGCTCGTTGACGTATATGGCCAGCGAGCGCGTTATCCCTGGGTACGGGGGTGGCATGTCGTCCGCGAAGGCCGCGCTCGAAAGTGACACGCGTGTCTTGTCGTTTGAAGCCGGACGTAAATATGGCGTGCGGGTGAACACAATTTCGGCTGGACCATTTCCCTCGCGCGCGGCAAGCGCCATCGGCATCATTAACAAGATGGTGGAGCACTGCGCCGCAAACTCGCCGCTACCAGAAATGCTGTCGGCCACCGAAGTGGGGAACACCGCGGCGTTTCTGTCTAGTCCGCTGGGTTCGGGAATCACCGGGACGACCATCTATGTTGACAAGGGCTATCACTCCATGGGCATGGCGGTTGCTATGCCAACGGGCACCGAACCACTCGACACATGAGCACCAAGTGGACTGGCATTCGCGCGCAGCTCGTGTTGATAGTGCTCGCGGTGGCAGTTCCACTCGCTGTGTCCGATGGATGGCGTGCGTGGAAGCATTATGCGGAGAGCCGTCGCGCACTTGATCAGCACATTATGCACACCACCAACATGGTGGCGGGTCGCATTGATGACCGCTTGCGCACAACCAGCGCCATGCTATTTGGGTTGTCCCAAGGCATTCGTTTCACCGCTTCGGCGCGCGCGCAGAACGATATGGCGCTCGCGTCCGTTGGGGCGCGCAGCGGCATGCAGGACTTGCACATCTTCGCCGTTGATACGCTTGCGCACGTCGTCGGTTCGTCTGATGGCGCCGACGTACCAGGATCATTACTCGACGCGGCGCAACGCGTGGTACGTGCAGCGACGGCACGATCCCACATCTGGGTGGAACAACAGTTTCCGCTCACTGCAGAAAACGTTCTCGTGTCGCTGCGTATCACCAACGCAATCACTGATACGAATGAGCATGTCCGGGGCGCACTCATTGCAACGCTCAAAATCGATTCCATCGCCGACCTTGTTCGCTTACCCGATGAAGCCAAACAAAGCGTTGTCACGATTATCGATACGACGGGCCGCATCATTGCCCGCTCAAAGGATGCGCGCGGCAACGTGGGTGGCCTACTTCCGCGCGTACAGCCGCTCGGCGTATTGCGCGACTCGATCGGTGTGACAACCTACGTTGGCCGAGACAGCGTACGGTACATCCTGGGGTATTCTCGTCTTCGCACGGCGCCATGGATGGTGAGCATGAGCGTTGCCGAAGCAGACGCGCTGGCTCCGCTCCGACAAGAAGCATTGCAGGACATCGCGACGCGATCACTCGTGATTGTGCTCGCGCTGATCGTTGCCCTGGCCATTGGTGGTCGCATCGCCAAGCCGCTGGACGAGCTCACGAACGATGCACGTGCGCTGACCCTGGGTTCGGCCGGTCATCGGTCGCGTATTCAATCGAATGACGAAATTGGTGGACTCGCAGGCGCGTTCAATCAAATGGCGGAAACCGTCGAACGTCGCAGTGCGTCTCTGGCTGACAGCGAGCGCCGCTACCGATTGTTGTTCGACTCGAATCCATTGCCGATGTGGGCGTGGGATGCTGAAACCTTACGCATCCTCGCCGTCAACGAAGCCGCATTGGAAAAGTATGGATATGCTCGTGATGAATTTCTCTCACGTCGCATTGTGGATTTGCTCGACTCGACCGAACGCGAACGCTTCACGCGATCGCGCCTGCCGTTTTCTGAGTCGCGACAAAACGCCGGTATGTGGGTGCACCGCACGGCCGGCGGCCGACCGATTGAAATGGACGTGGTAACCACGTCATCCCGACGACTCGGCCGCGCAAGCTGGCTATCGGTCGGCATTGACATTACCGCGCGTCGCGCGGCCGAACGCGCGCTGGCGTCGAGTGAAGAGCAACTGCGTCAGTCCCAGAAGATGGAAGCCGTCGGTGCGTTCGCCGGCGGAATCTCCCACGACTTTAATAACTTGCTCACGGGCATCCTCGGCTATTGCGACCTTGCACTGTCCGAGCTCACGCCGGGGAGCGAAGAACATAAAGACGTCAACGAAATTCGCTCGCTCGCCGTTCGCGGCGCTGATTTGACGCGCCAGATTTTGGCCGTGAGCCGCAAGCAGGTCATGCAACCGACTATTCTCGACCCGAACGCGGTCGTCCTCGGCCTTGACCGATTACTGCGTCGCTTAATTGGTGAACACATTGTGCTCAAAACGCGGCTTGAGAAAAATATTGGGTGCATTTGGGTCGATGCGGGCCAACTTGAGCAGGTCTTGCTCAACCTGTGTGCCAACGCACGCGACGCAATGCTGGCGGGTGGTACCTTGTCCGTGGAAACCGCAACGGCACTACCGCATATGGTGCTCGCTCGCGGCCTGTCCGTTGATACGCCATGGATGACCATACGCGTGACCGACACGGGCAGCGGCATGACAGAGGAGGTTCAGCAACGCATCTTCGAACCCTTCTTTACAACAAAGCCGCGTGGCAAAGGCACCGGACTTGGTCTCGCGTTGGCGTACGCAATAGTTGAGCAATGCGGCGGCGCCATTCACGTGGAGAGTGCTGTCGATATCGGCACCACGTTCGAGCTCTTTTTTCCCACGCGCGATGCCACCATTGCCGCGCAGAATGCGGAGCCCCTGCTGCATGAAGTACTCACTGGTGACGAGACCATTCTTTTAACGGAAGACGAAAACAGCGTACGGGCCGTGGCAACCGCCGCGCTAGAACGTCGCGGTTATCGGGTGCTCTCGGCAACGGATGGTGAGTCCGCGCTGGAAATAGCGCGGAAGTTTCCGCATCGCATCGACCTTCTGCTCACCGACGTAGTGATGCCGCGCATGAACGGACGTGAACTCGCAGAAGCGTTTGAGCGTCAGCGGCCCGAAGCGCGCATCCTGTTCGCGTCGGGCTATACCGATGACGCCTCGCTCTTGCACGGCATCCGAACGGATGAACTTTCGTTTTTGCAGAAGCCGTTCACTGCGACAGAATTGTTGCGACGTGTGCGCAGTGTGCTCGATCAGCCGCAGCGCGTGAGTTAACGCTCGTGTTTTGGATTCTTTTCGTGATGGGTACGGTTGTCGCGATCGTGATAGCGTTGCTGGTTGGCGGAATGGTGACGCCGCGACATCACCTTGTAGCTCGCAGCATTGTCGTGAACGCAGAGCCCGACACCGTGTGGCGCGCTGTTCGCGACGTCGCACAGTACGCCACGTGGCGAGACGATATTCTGAGTGCGGTGCTTGTCGACACAGACCAACCCGGTGTACGGTGGCGCGAAACATCTCGGCGGGGTTCGGTGACGTTCGGTATCGAACATGAGCGTGCCCCCCACGCGTTCACCGCGCGCATTCTAGATGATGATTTATCGTACTCCGGTGAGTGGCGTTGGCATGTGGGAGCTGTGGCCGAGGGGACGTGCCTTGCAATCACGGAATCCGTCGACGTGGGTAATCCGGTAGTTCGGTTTTTCAGCGCGCATGTGATTGGTCACACGCGCTCGCTCGATGTTTATCTCGTCGCGTTCGCTCGGCACGTTGGTAGTAGTGGCGTGCCCATCGTAGATGCGCTTCCCACATGACCTCAGCATGACTTTCGCATGACGAAACCGGGCCCCGTTGCACGTTTTTGGCGTACACTCGGTCCGGGATTGATCACTGGTGCGGCCGATGATGACCCATCAGGCATCACCACATATTCGCTTGCGGGTGCACAGTTTGGCACGTCAATGCTGTGGATGGCCGTTATGTCGTGGCCGTTGATGTGGGCCGTGCAGTTGATGTGCGCGCGCGTCGGCATGGTGACTGGTCGCGGGCTCATGGCGGCCATGCGCGAGCGCTTTCCGCGACCGCTGCTGTTCGTTGTATGTGGCGCCCTGTTTTTTGCGAATAGCATCAATATCGGCGCTGATCTGGCAGGCATGGCGGACGCGGCCGAATTGTTAAGCGGCGTAAACTCGCATGTGTGGGTCATTGCATTTGGCGTCGCGATTTTGTGGGCCACGGTGCAACTGCGGTATGCACAAGTTGCCAACGTGCTCAAGTGGCTGGCCTTAATGTTGTCGGCATATGTGATCACCGCGCTTCTGTCAAAGCCGAACTGGGGCGCGGTACTACGTGACACGTTCATTCCGCATTTGCCTTCTGGTTCGGAAGGCTGGGGCATGATGGTTGCCATTTTGGGCACCACGATTTCGCCCTATCTATTTTTTTGGCAAGCCTCGCAAGAAGTGGAAGAGGAGAAAGGCATTGGTCGCGCGCGCGCGCAACGTATTGGTGCCACGCAAGAAGAACTCAAAGTGCGCAACACGGATGTCGGCGTCGGCACGTTGGTTTCGAACGGTGCCATGTTTTTCATCATTCTCACCACCGCGTTGACGTTGCATCGCAACGGGACGACGCATCCGCAAACCAGCGCCGACGTCGCCCGCGCGTTAGAACCGTTGCTCGGTCGCAGTGCTATGCTGCTCTATACTATTGGATTATTCGGGTTGGGCGCGCTGGCGATTCCCACACTGGCTGGCGCAACAGCGTACGCGTTGGCCGAATTGCTTGGCTTGCGACAAGGTATCGACGCGTCATTTACTCGTGCGCGCGCCTTTTACGTGATCATCATTGTGTCGGTCGCTGGCGGCGTGGCGATGGACTTTTTCAATATTGATGCCGTGCGCGCGCTGTATTGGACTGCCGTTGTAAACGGGCTTGTCGCGCCGCCGTTACTCATCGGTATCGTGACGGTGGCGCGCGATGCCAAGTTGATGCATGGGCAACCCAGCGGTCGCCTCTCAATGGTGCTGGTGTGGGCAACGACGGTGCTGATGATCGCCGCGGGCATCGCGATGTTCGTATTGTAGCCGCGCATTGCACGAATTTTCACAACGAGATGCATAGCGGCGCGGCCCAACACGTCGAGAGGGATAGGGCGTCGATGGAAAGAGCAGTGTGCTTATTGCAAAGAAAATCGCGGTGTGGGGACTGGCGCGTCCGATACGGGATGCTGTACCATACTCCCCCATAGTATTTAGCGCAAAGACAACGGCGTAGCCGCGCAACGCGAACCCTCCGGCAACGACTTAAGCGCTGCTAGCGTCGAGCGAGCGTGAAATTCTCACGCGGTCTTTTCACCGACGGCATCGCCAGCACTCGCCGACACCAGTCGCCGAATGCTGGCGATGCCGAGCAGGGGGCCTAACGCCAGACCGGTGAATGCCCAGCGCCAACCCACAGCGTGCGCGATTGGGGGTACCAGCTGGATGGTGACCGCCGTCAGCAAAAACCCGAGTGACGTCTGCAGCGTCAGCGCAGTTCCGACCGCGTGCGCGGGCACACTTTCTGTGACCATCACGGAAAACTGTGCGCTGTCCGCGACGACGAAAAAGCCCCACACCAACGCAACCGGCGCTAGCAGCCACAGCGTCCGACCAAACGTCAAACCGATACCGAGCGCACAAAAGCCGCTTACGGTCATGGCTGTTGTAACGAGCCACGTGCGGCCCCGGCGATCGGCGATCACGCCGCCCCAAACACAACCAGCACCGCCGATGGCCAGCGCCGCGAATGCCACGCCGGACGCGAGTGATGCGCCGCGCGCGCCGAGCAGTGGATCATGCGCCGCCACGCTTGCGGCGATGTAGACCGGGAGCCACGTCCAACAGCTGTAGAGCTCGAGCATGTGGCCGAGGTATCCGCCAGTGGCCAACCGCCAGCGACGCTCGCCCACGACGTCAAACACGAGCCGCCAAGAAAACGGGCGCGACGCGAACGGATATGGTCCGTCGCGATAGCTCAACAGCACAAGTATAGCGGCGACGAGCGCGCCCACGGACGCCGTGAGCACTACCGACGTGATGCTGGCGCCAGGCAGCGCGTGCACGAGATACGGAACGGCCTTACCAACCGTTAACGCGCCGACGATGGTGCCGACCGCAAACCCGCGTCGCGCGCGAAACCACGTCGCGATCATTTTCATCGCCGGCGGATATACGCCAGCAAGCGCAACGCCCGTCAGGAAGCGCCACGCTAGCGCGGCCTCGAAGTTGGCGGCGGTCAGGAGTAGCGCGTTGACCACCGCGCCTGCCAACGCGCAGCTCGCGAACAGGCGACGCGCGGGAATGACATCGGCGATGTTGAACAAAGCAGAGAGTGCGGTGCCCAACACGAAACCCAGCTGCACAGTCGTCGTCAGCCACGCGGCTTCGCTTGCCGACAGGCCCCATCGGACCGTGTACTGCGCCGACAACGCGCTCGCCGCGAACCACAAACTCATCCCGAGCATCTCGGCGATTGCGAGAATGCCGAGCACGCGCCACCGATCCGGATGCGCGTCGTCAGCGGGGCTAATGCGGGCTCCGTCGTGCGGTAGCACAGCCGTGTTCATAAACCCAACAACCTGGCGCACGCCAACCGTGTGGGCATGCGCCATCGTTGCTGATGTTCGGATGCAGACAGTGTGTCGTCAGGCATCACGCGCCCGTGACTTCCTCCGCACTTGTCTGCTTCGGAGACTTTACATCCCCGGCTTTGACTTCAATGGTGGGCTTGCCCTTCTCTTTCAGGAACGCATCAACGGGCGGCAATAAATCTTTCCAGGCTTGGCGCAGTTCAACGAGATAACCCTCAAGCTCCTTGTTCAAAATATTGAACACGGTGACCGACTGCTTGGTGGGACGCGCTTCCCCGCCGCCAACAACACCCGCCATTGCGGCCATCTGATTGTTAACGCGAATCGGATAGTTGAGCGGATCTTGTCCCGACTGGTTTTTAACTTGATACACCTTGGCTTCCACCTCGGTGATTTTTGCATCGAGCGCCGCCGCAAGCGGTTTAAACTTTGCGGAGTCGGACGCGTTCATGTCTTTCATGCGATCGGCGAGTTGTGCGCGGACGTAACGCACAGTCCGTACCGCGTCATTCGCATCGGTCGTGCGATCACGCACTTGCATCAACAACTTGTATTGCGCGATCAGATCCGCCTGCGTGGCTTTCGTGCGCGGATCTTTCTTCACGACAAACTTCGCGTCTTGCGGCGTACCACCATCGACGATCAGTCGTACCGTGTACGTACCTGGAATGATGAGTGGGCCCGTGGTCCCCGCGGCCCAATAGATCATGCCGTCAAAACGTGTGGCATCGGTTTCGCGCAAGTTCCACGAGAACGTGTTCATGCCCGTCTTGTTGCCAACGCGTGGTTCTGGTGGACCGCGAAAGCCATCATCACCACCGCGAGTCGCGACTGGCGCAACCGCTGCCGTATCGCTTGCAAAGCTCCGTATCGTGCGTCCCGTTGAATCGCGAAATTCGATGGTGATTTTCTTTGCGGCTTGGCGGAGCCAGTAATACACGATGGCACCGGCCGGTGGATTGGCGCCCGCCGTGTTGCCACCACCGCCGCCGCCACCAAAGCCACCATTCCACGTGATGCGATACGTCGAACGCGGCGTGTACAGATGCGACGCCTTCGCGATTGAAGCAGCGGACAATTGCCGCAGCGCGCTGAGATCGTCGATCATCCAGAACGAACGACCGTGTGTCGCGGCAATGAGATCGCCATCGCGCACCACCAAATCGTGCACCGGTACAATGGGCAAATTCTGACGCAATGAAAACCATGTTGCGCCGTCATCGAGCGATGCGTACACGCCTCGTTCGGTACCCGCGTACAACAACCCTTTGCGCTCATCGTCTTCGCGAATCACGCGCGTGAATTCACCCGATGGAATACCGTTTGCTTTGCCAGAGCCATCTATGCGCGTCCACGTTTTCCCAAAGTCTGCTGTTTTGAACAGATACGGTTCGTTGTCATCCATCTGGAAACGGTTCGCCGCGACGTACGCGATGCCGGCGCCGTAGCGTGATGCTTCAATGATGGAAATGCGTGACCACTCGCGCTCTTTCAACAGTGGTGGCGTGACGTTCGACCAAGTCTTACCACCATCCCGCGTGACATGGACTAAGCCGTCGTCCGTGCCGCCCCAAATCACGCCTTTTGTGACTGGCGATTCGGCAATCGCGAACACCGTTCCGTAGTACTCAACACTCGTTTGATCTTTCGTGATTGGTCCGCCTGAGGGCCCGAGCGTGCGCGGATCATTGCGCGACAAGTCGCCAGAGATCGTCGTGTAGCTATCGCCTTCATCGGTGGTTTTAAATAGCACGCTCGATCCAACGTACAACGTTTTGGGATCGTGAGGACTTACCACGATTGGAAACGTCCACTGCATGCGATACTTCGCGTCAATCGCCGAGTGTCCCATGGGGTTGAGGGGCCACGGGTTGATGTTGCGCTCGAGTCCCGTGCGTAAATTTTTGCGCGTGAGTAAACCACCGTAGCTGCCGGCGAACACGACGTCCGGATCGGTGGGCAACGACGCGATAAAGCCCGACTCACCACCGCCCGCATCTACCCAATCGCTGATTTGAATGCCACCAGCTTTGCGCGACGGCCCGCACAACGTGGAGTTGTCTTGTTGAGCACCACAAATTTGATACGGGAAGTGATTGGTCGTGGTCACATGATAGAACTGTGCCGTCGCGAACGACTGCGCCGTCCACGTCTTCGCGCCATCGGTCGACACGCTGGCACCGCCGTCATCACCTTCGATGATACGATTTGGGTCATCCGGTGCAATCCACGCGTCATGCGAATCACCGTGCGGCGGATTTAAGTTGGAAAATGTTTTTCCGCCGTCGCGCGATACTTGAAACGACACATTGTTGACGTAGACCACGTCCGGATTTTTTGTGTCCGCGTGAATTTTGGAGTAGTACCACGCGCGTTGGCGCAGTTTGCGTTCGGCGTTTGTGCGCATCCATGTGGCACCG
Organism: Gemmatimonadaceae bacterium; assembly: GCA_025362635.1. Taxonomy (GTDB): domain Bacteria; phylum Gemmatimonadota; class Gemmatimonadetes; order Gemmatimonadales; family Gemmatimonadaceae; genus Gemmatimonas. The sequence goes on from JANYFO010000298.1 coordinate 27,227, forward strand.
CCGTCATCCGAACGAAAGACGCCGCCTTCTTCGGCTTCGATGTTGGCATAGACGCGCTGCGCATTGCCGCCGCTGACGCTGATTCCAATCGCGCCCCACAACCCGGCCGGTAGTCCCTTGTTGCGCGTGATTTCCGTCCACGTATCGCCGCCGTTGGTGGACTTGAACATGCCCGAGCCCTTGCCGCCTGACTCGAGCGTCCACGGCTTGCGATACACCTGCCAGAAGCCGGCGTAGAGCACGTCTGGGTTGCTCGGATCCATCGCCAACTCGGTGACGCCGGTGGAGTCATCGCGAAAAAGAATTTTCGACCAATTCTTTCCGCCGTCTTTCGAGCGATACACGCCGCGCTCGGGATTTGGCGCCCAGACGTGCCCCTGTGCGGCCACGTACACGAGATTCGGATTGGTTGGGTGCACGCGCACGCGAGAGATTTGTCGCGTGTCCGCCAACCCTAAAAACGTCCACGTTTTTCCGGCGTCGATGGTCTTCCACATACCGTCACCATGCGACACGTTGCCACGCACGGGAAATTCGCCGCCGCCAACGTACACAATGTCTGGATTGGACGGCGCGACCGCGATGTAGCCAATCGTGCCCCCAAAATATTTGTCGCTCATGGGCTGCCAGCTGGCGCCGCCGTCGACCGTTTTGAAGACGCCGCCGCCAACAGTGCCCATCCAATACTCCTTGGGTCGTGCCGCGCTACCAGCCACGGCAGAGGATCGACCGCCGCGAAATGGTCCAATTTCTCGCCATTTGACGGCGCCAAGCGCGAGCGTGTCGAATGGCGCTGCAAGGGGTGCGACCGGCGCGACGGCCCGAGCGACGGGCGGTTTCACGGAGGATTTAGTCTGCGCCCAAACGAGGGACGGCAGCAGGAGAGCGCCGACGAGCGGAAGCGGGCGCAATCGGAAACGAGCGAGCGGAGCGAACACAGCGAACCTCCAAAAGGGGCGGAGCCAGGAGCGTGCCTATCGATGTTGGCCACCGCTCGGTGTCCGGGCAAGGCCAAGACCAAGGGAACTCGGGGTGAAACTCAAATTGGTGACCTCCCGTACACACTATCGTAATGATATCATATCAATACCACTTTGCCCCACGAGGATTTAGATGCTTCGAGAAACTGATGCCCGACCCACCCCGGGTATTCCCATCGCGCTCTTGCTGGTTGCCACGTTTATCGGCGGTTTGTGGATCGCCATGATGGGCGGGCGGGCGCAATCGGTGGTCATCGCCGTCAGCGGTGTGTTGCTCTCGACGTTGGTGCTCATGTGTACGCCTGGGTTGTTCTCGGTCGCACCAAACGAAGGCAAAGTGCTGACGTTATTCGGCAACTATAAAGGCACGGCCAAGGCACCGGGCTTGTGGTTTACGAATCCGTTCATGACCAAGACCGCGGTGTCGTTACGCGTGCGAAATTTTGAGACCAACAAACTCAAAGTGAACGACGCGCGATCGAACCCAGTGGAAATTGGCGCGATCGTGGTGTGGAAAGTGGTGGACACGGCAGAAGCCGTTTTTGAAGTGAACGACTACGTGCAATACGTGACGATGCAAAGTGAGTCAGCGCTGCGTACGCTGGCTTCGACGTATCCGTACGATCATCACGGCTCGAACGACATCGCGCTCAGCACGCATACGACTGAAGTGTCGAAGGGTTTGATGGATGCACTGCAGGAGCGCTTTGCCAAAGCGGGCGTGCACGTTGTTGAAGCGCGCATCAGTCATCTGGCATACGCGCAAGAGATCGCCGCGGCCATGTTGCAACGACAGCAAGCGGGCGCGATTGTAGCGGCGCGTCAAACCATTGTGGAGGGCGCGGTGGGGATGGTCGAGATGGCGCTTGATGCGCTGTCCGCGCGCAGCATTGTGGTGCTTGATGACGAGCGCAAAGCGGCAATGGTCAGCAACCTGCTTGTCGTGCTCTGTTCTGATCGCGCCGCACAGCCTGTGGTGAATACGGGCACATTACACACCTGATGCACAACGTGTCCTGTCATGGCTGAACGGAAATCCTTTTTGTTGCGCATCGACCGTGAGTTGTTGGACGCGGTCCAGCGCTGGGCGAACGATGACTTGCGCAGCGTGAATGGGCAGATCGAATTTCTCTTGCGACGCGCGTTGCAGAAAGAAGGGCGCGCGCCGACATCGACAGGACGTCGTGTTGCACCCACTGACGCCATTGACGGACAGATGTCCGTTGAGGACGCCGACGGTTCGGAACCTTAAGCGCGCTTCGCGCACAACTTTATGCGCTTCATCATCGTTCATCGCACACTGCAGCAGCGCGTCGTACATACCGCCACACGCACGGCACTCGGCGCGGGATTCCTTGTAGGCGGCATGGTGCACGCACAATCGCCGGTCGGGCCGGCGACACCGAAAGTCTCGTACGATGCACCAGTAGGCGCACCGTATACGGCGGAGCACGTGCGCATTCCGTCAGGACGTGGATACGATTTGGCGGCGACGCTCACCAAGCCAAACGGCGTGACAAAAATGTCCGTCGTCATCACGATCAGCGGCAGTGGTCCGCAAGAGCGTGATTCGCGGGTTTCGATTGTCCCAGGGTACGCGATTTTTCGGGAGATTGCCGATACACTGGGGCGGCGCGGTATTGCCGTGCTGCGCTTTGATGATCGGGCCGTTGGCGAATCAGGTGGACGTGAAACCGTGGCCACGGTCACGAGTGAGGGGTTTGCGGATGACGTGCGGTCGATCATCACCTGGCTACGCGCACGACCCGATATCGATGGCAATCGCATCGCCCTCGTGGGCCACAGTGAAGGCGGCATGATTGCGCCGATGATCGCATCGACCGACGCGCAGCTGAAAGCGATTGCGTTATTTGCGGGACCCGCGTACACCGGTCGTCGCGTGTCGATGTTTCAGAATCGTCAGTTGGTTGACGGCATCGCCGTGTTAACGCCGATGCAACGCGATTCCATCATGGCATCCATTCCTGCGCGGCTCGATTCTGCAGGAAAGGCCATGCCCTGGCTTGGGTTTTTCTTGTCGCACGATCCGGTGGTGACGGCGAAAACGGTGAAGCAACCAGTGCTCATTTTGCAGGGATTGACTGATACGCAAGTCTCGCCGGAACAAGCGGACACGTTGTCGGCGGCGTTTCGTGCTGGTGGCAATCGATCCGTTACGGTGCGCACATTTGCGGCGACAAATCATTTATTTGTCGTTGATTCGTCGGGCAAGGCGACCGGGTATGCGACGCTCAAAAACGTGCGCATTCGACCCGAGGTGCTTGGCGCGTTGGCAGATTGGATGGTGAAGACGTTGAAGTAGCTGCTTGTTGCTGCTCAATACGTTGCGGGTCCGGCTGTCGGACCCGCCGTCAAGAGGCTAGCGCCATAGCCGCGAATCCACCCCCAAGCGTCGTCGACCTCAACAAACAGGTCGAACAGATCGACACGTAAACGCGTACGTACGGATGTACGGTCAGCCGACGACCTCCATTGGCTGACAGACACATTGTCCGTGTGCGATACTCCGACGAACCCGTTTGACGGGATGTTCGACTCCCCCCCGCTCTCTCCGACCTATGCGTTTTTTCCCCGTATCCATGGCGGCCGCCGGCCTCGCGCTTAGCGCGTGTACGAAGCAGGCTCCCCCGGCACCCGCGCCCGTTCCGGCGCCCGCAACAGTACCCTCCACTGGTCGAGGTGGCGGCGGAACGTTGCCGAATCCGACCGGTGGTGCCGGAGCGTTCGGCCAAGGTGGCGGCGCGCAAGGCGGCGCCAACGCTGCCGATCCCGTTCCGCGCCCCTATGCGAGCGTCATCACGCCACGCGCGATCACGAAGAAGGGCGTCTTCCTCGTACATCAGATTAGCAGCCGTCTGTACTTTGAAATTCCGCGTAGTGAATTGGGGAAAGACTTCGTCATCGTTACTACGCTCAATGGTACGCCGGAAGAAATCGGCATTCGTGGTACGCAAGGCGGAAATAATCTTGTCCGCTTTGAGCGTCGTGATAATCGCGTGTTTTTGCGTGAGGCGAGCTACAGCGAATTCAATTCCGACACCACGCCCGCTGGCAAAAAAGCATTCGACCTCATTGCGCTGACAAAAATACTCGCCGCGTTTAACGTCGAAGCGTACAGCGCGGATAGCGCGGCCGTCATCGAAGTCACACGCATGTTCACCGGCGGTGTGCCCGAATACACCGCGCTTGGCGCCCGCGCGCAAATTGATGCAACACGCTCGTATGTCGATCACTTCGCGGCGTTTTCACGCAATGTGAACGTGACCGCCGTGCAAACGTTTACACCACAAGCCGCGACGGGCGCAGCACCTGCACCCGGTCGTGGTGGTGGCGGCGGCGGTGCACCAGGTTCGACGACGGAGCGCTACACGTTTTCCATCGCAAAGTTGCCCGATATTCCGATGCAACCGCGCTTAAGCGATGATCGCGTCGGTTACTTCGGCGTCACGCAGCGTGATTTTTCGGGAAGTTACCAGCGCGTTGAAGCGAAGCGCTTTATCTCGCGCTGGCGTTTGGAATGCTCAGATGCCAAAGTCGGCAACTTGTGCGTGCCAAAGAAGCCCATCACATACTATCTCGACCCCGCGACGCCCGCGTGGATCAAGCCATGGATCAAACGCGGTATTGAAGATTGGCAAGTTGCCTTTGAGGCAGCCGGTTTTAGCAAAGGCATTATTGCCGCTGATGCACCGAACGATCCCGATTTCTCGGGCGAAGATGCCACCGTCGCCATGGTGCGCTGGTTGCCGTCAACGACAGAAAACGCCGTCGGACCAAGTCTGCGTGATCCGCGCACCGGTGAAATTATTGACGCTGATGTGCAGACGTATCTCAACGTGATGAACCTCGCGCGCTCGTGGTACTTCACCCAAGTCGGACATCTCGACAAACGCGCGCAAAAATTCCCGCTCCCTGATTCGTTGATGGGACGACTCATTGAGTATGTCACAGCACATGAAGTCGGACACACACTGGGCTTTCCGCACAACTTCAAGGCGAGTTCGCTGTATCCCACCGACTCCGTGCGTTCGAAAACGTGGGTGAAGAAGATGGGCCATACCCCAACGTTGATGGACTATTCGCGCTTCAACTATGTGGCGCAGCCGGAAGACAACATCGCGCTCGACGATCTCATTCCGAAAGTCGGTCCGTACGATAAGTACGCGGTGATGTGGGGTTACATGCCAATTCCCGGTGCGAAAACACCGGAAGACGAACGCCCAACGCTTGAGAAGTGGGCAAAGATGCAAGACACCATTCCGTGGTATCGCTTTGCCAGCGATGCGGGCGCGCAGGGATCGGATCCGGGCGAGCAATCAGAAGCCGTCGGTGATGCGGATGCCGTGAAAGCCACAGCGCTTGGCGTCAAAAATCTGAAGCGCACGATGGCGTTGATTGAGCCCGCCACGGCGTGGAAGGAAGGCACCACGTATGCTGATCTTGACGAGATTTACGGGCGCACTATCGGGCAGTGGTCGACCGAAATGGGACACGTCGCGCGTATTATTGGCGGCGAATACAAGCAAGAAAAGCTTGTTGGTCAAAAGGGGCCGGTGTATCGCAACGTCGAACCCGCGCGTCAGCGCGAAGCGTTGAAGTTTCTGCTCGACAATGCGTTCACCACGCCACTGTGGTTGATGGACGAAAGTATCCTGCGCAAAATCGAAGCAAGCGGCAGCCTCAATCGCGTCGGCAATGCGCAAGCGCGTGCTTTAGCGAGCATCGTGGCCAACGATCGACTGGAACGGATGGTCGAAATGGAAGCGATGGCCAAGTCAAAGAGTGAGGTCTATCCGGTGGCCGACCTACTCGCCGATCTACGCAAGGGATTGTGGAGTGAGATCAGCACTGGCGAGCCGATCGATGCGTTCCGACGTCGCCTGCAGCGTGTGTATCTCGAAGCCATGGCGTCAAAGATCAACCCGCCACCGGCCGCTCCAGTCATTCCGGGTTTTGGCGGTGGACGCGGTGGCGCGGGTCCGGTAAGCACATCCGACTTCCGACCAATTCTCAAGTCGGAGATGCGTACGTTAGATGCAGATTTGGCGACGGCCATTGCCAAGACGAGCGATCGTATGAGCAAGGCGCATCTCGAAGATTCGCGCGATCAGATCAAGAAGATGTTAGATCCAAAGAATTGAGCTTGCGGTGGTGACGGTGTAATTGAGCGCACTGCTCGCGTGGCGTATGGATTTCATGCGCCGTGCGAGCAGTGGCTGGTCAGAAGTGATTGATTCCGCGACGCGTCTCGTAGGGCATCGGAACTCCACCGATGACACAAACCTTCTTACCGAAGTTGAATGTCTATTCGCCCCGTCCGACGCATCGTACAAGCACAGCCGACAATGGAAGGCGCGGGCGTACATCTGCATCGCGGTTTCGGCTTTGGCGAGACCAACGAAACCGACCCGTTTCTGCTGTTCGATGATTTTCGCAACGATGTGCCGTCGCAGTATCGCGCCGGTTTTCCGTGGCATCCGCATCGCGGCATTGAAACCATTACATACGTGCTCGCCGGCAATGTTGATCACGCAGATAGTCTGGGCAATCGCGGTACGCTTGGGGCAGGCGACGTGCAGTGGATGACAGCTGGTAGCGGCATCGTGCATCATGAGATGCCGAAAGGTGATGTACTGGGTCACATGCACGGGTTTCAATTGTGGGCCAATTTGCCGTCAACGCTGAAAATGACGGCACCACGTTATCAGGACGTCCCTTCGGCGCAAATCGCCGAAATTATTGATGATGACGGCACCACGATTCGCGTAATTTGTGGTGAGTTTTGGGGCAAGCGTGGACCCGTGGATGGCATTGCGGCGGATCCCTGTTATCTCGACGTGTTCGTACCTGCGGGCATACGTAAAACGCTGCCGGTCGATGCATATCGCAACACGTTCGCATATGTGTTCGATGGCGACGGAAATTTCCGCGCAGCGTCGGATCCCATGGGCGTGCTCACCGAGCGCACCGCTGGCAACGATGACGATCTTGTGCGCGAGCGCACGGGTAACCGGTCACTCGTTTTTTTCGACAGCGGTGATGAGGTGACCGTTCAGGCTGGAGATCGTGGCATTCGATTTCTACTGGTGTCGGGCACGCCGATCAAAGAACCTGTGGCGTGGTATGGTCCGATTGTCATGAACACGCAGGCGGAACTGCAAGTCGCCATGCGGGATTTACAAGAGGGGACGTTTATCAAGTAATTCGGTTTGCATGTCGTGTCTCCGTCTCACTACAGTGCGCACGTGACCGACTTGCTCCGTCTTACTGAACGCGGCCTCTACTGTGAAACAGCCGACGTCTACATCGATCCATGGAAGCCTGTGCCACGCGCACTGGTCACGCATGCGCATGGTGACCATCTCGTGTGGGGGTGCGAGCACTATCTCACCACCATTGATGGCGCTGGCGTCGCACGCGAGCGACTTGGACAATTTGCCAAGCACGTCGAGGCCGTGGCGTATGGTGAAATACGCGACATCAATGGCGTCCGCATTTCGTATCACCCCGCTGGACACATTCTAGGCTCGGCGCAAATTCGGCTTGAGCACAACGGTAATGTGTGGGTGGTGTCTGGCGATTACAAAACCGATCCTGATCCAACGTGCGCCGCGTGGGAGCCCGTGCGCTGCAACACGTTCATCACCGAAAGCACGTTTGGTTTACCCATCTATCGGTGGCCATCGCAACAGCGCGTGTTCGATGACATGAACGCGTGGTGGAGCGCCAACGCCGATGCGGGTCGCGTGTCGCTGCTGTACGGGTATGCTTTGGGTAAAGCGCAACGCATGCTGGCAGGCCTTGATCCATCGATTGGTCCAATATTGACGCACGGTGCCGTTGAAAAAATGACGCAGTGCTATCGCGATTCCGGTGTTGCGATGCCCGCCACGACGTACGCGACGCTCGCCGAAAAGTCACCGACATGGTCACGGGCGATTGTTGTCGCACCGCCGTCGGTTGATGGATCGACGTGGGCGCGCCGATTTGGGCCGTACGCTGCCGCCTTTGCGAGCGGGTGGATGCATGTGCGTGGTGCACGTCGTCGTCGCGGCGTGGATCGTGGCTTTACGCTGTCGGATCATGTCGACTGGCCACAATTATTATCCGCGATCGATGCAACGGGTGCCGAGCGTGTGTGGGTGACGCACGGATTTACGGAGCCGGTCGTGCAGTGGCTGCGCGACAAGGGACTTGATGCGCAAACTGTTGCGACGCGATACGAAGGGGAGCGCGATGATGTCGCGAGCGAGGCTGTATGAAACGCTTCGCCGCACTGTACGATGCCATCGACGCCACAACAGCAACGCTCGGCAAAGTTGCAGCGCTCGTGGCGTATTTTCGCGACGCTCCACCGGCTGATGCCGCATGGGCGTTGTCATTTTTAGTTGGGCGAAAACCAAAACGATTGGTGCGTGCCGGTGATCTCCGCACGTGGGCGGCCGAGCTGGCCGACATTCCGGATTGGTTGTTTGAGGAGTGTTACGCACAAGCCGGCGATCTCGCGGAAACCATCTCGTTGCTCATCCCGGATAGCGGTGCCAATGATGACGCATCGCTGGCGTGGTGGGTAGAGGAACGCCTACTTCCACTTGGCGCGATGCCGCACGATGCGCAACGCGCGCTGTTGCGTGACGCGTGGTTGCAACTGAGCGGAACATCCCGATTCGTCTTCAATAAAATCATTACTGGCGGGTTTCGTGTAGGTGTATCAGATGGACTGGTGGTACGGGCGCTTGGGCAAGTAAGCGGCTTAGCGTCGGAAACTGTGGCGCATCGATTGATGGGGCAGTGGGAGCCGAGCGCGTCTTGGTTTTTATCGTTGATTGGTACTGAGACGACGGATGCGGATTGGAGTCGCCCATATCCGTTTTTTCTCGCGCACGCGCTGACGAATGATCTCGAGACGTTGGGCGATGTGACGCAGTGGCAGGTAGAGTGGAAGTGGGATGGAATTCGTGCGCAGTTGGTGCGTCGTCGCGGGCGCACATTTTTGTGGAGCCGTGGAGAGGAGTTGTTGGCGGGGCGTTTCCCGGAAATCGAAGCTGCTGCTGAGTGGTTACCGGATGGCACCGTGTTCGACGGTGAGCTGCTCGCGTGGCGTGACGGGCAGCCGTTGCCGTTTAGTGAACTACAGAAGCGAATCAATCGAAAGACGGTTGGAAAGAAGTTGTTAGCCGACGTGCCGTGTCATTTGCAGGTGTATGATTGCGTCGAATACGACGGTCGCGACATACGCGAGCAGTCGCTCGACGCGCGTCGTGCGGCGGTGGAACTGGGACTCGCACAATTGCCTGCAGGTGCACCATTTGGGATCTCGCCAATTATCACTGCGCACACCTGGAACGATGTGCGCGACGCACGAACGCAGTCGCGGGAAGCGTCGGCCGAGGGATTGATGCTCAAGCGGCGTGATTCGGCGTACGGTGTGGGTCGTCGTGTTGGCGATTGGTGGAAATGGAAAGTGGCACCGCTGACAGTCGATGCCGTTCTCGTGTACGCGCAGGCGGGGCATGGTCGTCGCGCGGGGTTGTACACCGATTACACCTTTGCCGTGTGGGACGGTGACGTGTTGGTTCCCTTCGCAAAGGCGTACTCGGGCCTCACCGACGTCGAAATCGCCGCGGTCGATCGTTTTGTTCGACGCAACACCATTGAGAAATTCGGACCGGTGCGCACCGTAAAACCAGAGCTGGTGTTTGAGTTGGCATTCGAGGGTATACAACTCAGCAAGCGACATAAGAGCGGCATTGCCGTGCGATTTCCTCGCATTGCGCGTTGGCGGACAGACAAGCCGGCTCGTGAGGCGGATACACTGGAGAATGTGAAGGCGCTCCTAGAAATTGCGAATCACAATCTTCCGACCCCACATGAACCACCGTGAGACCCGCTTCGACACCACTCGAACAAGTTGAAGCGTGGTTTACCTCGCGCGACTGGACGCCATTCGCGTTTCAGCGCGAGGTGTGGGCCGCGTACGCCCGAGGAGAATCCGGATTAATTCACGCGGCCACCGGCACAGGCAAAACGTACGCCGCGTGGTTGGGGCCGGTGCTTGAGGCATTGGCCGAACCGGCACCGTTCAAGAAGCCGCGCAAGCGCATAGACGCGACGCCACTACGCGTGTTGTGGATTACGCCGTTGCGTGCGCTCGCCGCAGACACCGAGCAGGCACTTCGGGATCCGATCGACGCACTCGGTCTCCCGTGGACAATTGAATCGCGCACTGGTGACACAACGCAAGCGCGACGTGCGCAACAACGCGTGCAGTTGCCGACCGCACTCGTTACGACACCCGAGTCATTGTCATTGCTGCTCTGTCGGAAAGATCATGCACATATTTTCGCCGACCTTCGCTGTGTCGTTGTTGACGAATGGCATGAACTCCTCTCTACAAAGCGCGGTGCGCAAGTGGAACTTGCACTCGCGCGTTTACGACAGCTCTGCCCTCGCCTGCGAACGTGGGGAGTTTCCGCCACGCTTGGCAACACCGACGTCGCGGCCGACACGCTGCTCGGCCTCGATGCACACGGTGATTCGGTACCGCGTTTACTCGTGCGCGGCGCTGTACCGAAAGAAACCATTGTTGAATCACTCATTCCGTCAACCATGGAACGCTTTCCGTGGGCGGGGCACCTCAACACAAAACTGTTACCTGAAGTAATGCAGCGTTTAGCTTCGGCGAACAGCGCCATCGTGTTTACGAACACGCGTTCGCAGTGTGAAATCTGGTTTCAATCCATCATTACCGCGAACCCGGCGTGGTATGAGTTCACGGCTATTCATCATGGTTCGCTGTCGCGACAACAACGTCAAGATGTTGAAGACGGATTAAAGTCGGGACGTTATCGCGTTGTCGTAGCAACGTCGTCGCTCGATTTAGGCGTTGATTTCTCGCCAGTCGATCTCGTGATGCAAATCGGCAGTCCAAAAGGCGTTGCGCGGTTGATGCAGCGCGCGGGTCGGTCAGGACATTCGCCCGGCCGCCCTTCGCGCATCGTCTGCGTACCAACGCACGCGTTTGAACTCGTCGAAGTTGCGGCAGCGCGCGACGCGATGCGCGCGAACGCCATCGAAAGTCGAGAGCCGTTGGATCGTCCGCTGGATCTGCTCGCGCAGCATCTCGTAACACTTGCGCTTGGTGGTGGCTTCACGCGCGATGCCGTGCTCGCGGAGTTGCGCACCACGCGCGCATACATGTTGTTAACGGACGCAGAGCTCGATTGGGTGATTGGCTTTGTGACAAATGGCGGCGACGCGCTTAAAGCTTATCCAGAGTATGCCCGTGTACAGTGCGTTGACAGCCGCTATGTCGTGACCGATCGTCGCGTTGCGCAGCGACACATGCTGAATATCGGCACCATTGTAAGCGACGCAGCAATCACTGTTCGCTATTTGCGTGGTGGCCGGTTGGGCACGGTGGAAGAAAGTTTTGTCGCGCGTTTAAAACCCGGCGACAAGTTTATCTTCGCTGGCACGTCGCTCGAATTTGTGCGCGTGCGCGACCTGACCGCGTGGGTACGACGCGCGAAGGGCATGTCGGGTGCGATCCCACGTTGGGCTGGCGCGCGAATGCCACTCAGCAGCGAACTGTCCGCCGCCGTGCGTATCAAACTGGAAGAAGCGCGAGTCGGCATCTACGATGGACCGGAAATGCAGGCGGTCAAGCCCGTCCTGGCGTTACAAGCTGAGCGAAGTGCCATTCCTCGTCCTGATGAATTACTTGTCGAACGATGGGATTCGCGCGACGGGCATCACCTGTTTATTTATCCTTTCGAAGGTCGTCTCGTACACGAAGGACTGTCGGCGCTCTTTGCCTATCGCATGGCGCAGCTAACGCCGATTTCTTTCGCATTTTCATGTAATGATTACGGGTTCGAGTTGGTGTCACCAGACATAGCGCCTTTTGAACAGGCGCTTGAAGCCGGACTCCTTTCAACAGCACACTTACTGCACGATGTGTTGCAGAGTCTCAACGCTGCCGAACTCGCACGGCGGCAGTTTCGCGAAATTGCGCGAGTTGCGGGATTGATTTTCAGCGGATATCCCGGGCAGGCGAAATCAGTGAAGCAGCTGCAGGCATCGAGTGGACTGCTGTACGATGTGTTCGTGCGATACGACCCAGACAATTTGCTGATTCATCAAGCGCAACGCGAAGTGCTGGAGCGACAGCTCGAGGCGAGTCGCCTTGGCCGAGTGCTCGCGCGACTTTCAGCCGGCACCGTACGATTGGTGCAAGTGGAGCGCCCCACACCCCTCGCATTCCCGTTGCTCGTCGATGCAACACGCGCGAAAGTAAGTTCAGAGAAACTTGTGGATCGCGTGCGCCGCATGATCGCCTCCGCTGAAAAGACAGCAAGATCGGGCGCGACAACCTTGCTTCGCGCCCGATGAATATTCAGGTTGCAGGCGAGTCGGTGGTGTTGCTCCCACACCGTGCGCTGTTTGTACCATCGCTGCGCACGGTGTTGGTTGCTGATATGCACTGGGGCAAAGCCGCTGCGTTTCGCGCTGCGCACATTCCCATTCCGTCCGGCACCACCGCAAACGATCTGACGCGGTTAAGCGATGTGCTGGACATCACGCAGGCGCAGCAACTCATTGTACTGGGCGACCTACTTCACGCACGCGCGGGTCGGCACGCGTCTGTGTTACAAGCGATCGCAGAGTGGCGAGTGCAACATGCGCATGTGCAGATGCAGCTGGTGCGAGGAAATCATGACGCGCACGCCGGCGATCCACCGACCGCCCTAAACATTACCTGCGTTGACGCGCCATTCGTGCTTGGCCCGTTTGCTTGTGCGCATTATCCGGAATTGAGTGCTGCTGGCTATGCGCTTGCCGGTCATCTGCATCCGCATGTCACTCTGCGCGGGCGAGGCCGGCAATCGATGCGTCTCCCGTGCTTTGTGTTTGGTGAGCACGTCGGCGTGTTGCCAGCGTTCTCAAGCTTTTCGGGGGGTGGAATGTATGTGCAAACACCAAATGACAGGATCTTTGCGATTGCGGATGATCAGGTGATGGCTGTTTGCAACAAATGAGCAAATTAGAGGGACAATGTCGGGATGATGTTCATCTAATCACATGCCAATTAACGCTCACTCGCGTCAATCGCAATCAGCCGTCCCTGTTCGATTCCGGCGAGCGAATCGCCGCGCGATACAACCACCACATGATGAGTGGCTGAATCGGTAGTCGCGCCCACAACCCCGCGATGAGCCACGCGCTTTCTCCCGAGGCGCTCGCCATCTGCAGCATATGCACATTGGCCGGGAACACCGCCGCGAGGAGCGCAATCAACCCCCAAGCCGCCGCTCGGCGCGTTTTCGGCCAGAGCAATCCAATCGCACCGGCGAGTTCTGCCACGCCGCTGATTTGCACAGCCAATGCAGCGTTGGGCACCCATGGAGGCACGATGCGTTCAAAAAAGCGATGCCCGAGAAAATGAAAAACGCCCGCCGCGCCAAACAGCAGCACTGCGGGCATCACGTTACGGAGTCGCGTCATCTCGCAGCCGGGGCCGCGTACCAAAGCACTGCGAAGAAATGACACGCACTGCCACCCAATACAAAGAGATGCCACACTGGGTGCGACCAGCTACGCTTCGCGAGGTAAAACACGCAGCCGCCCGTGTAACACAAACCACCCGCGCCCAACAACATCAGTCCTGCACTCGGCAACGCGTCCATGAGCGGCTTGAGCGCGATAATGATGACCCAGCCCATCGCGATATACATCGCCGTCGATGCGCGTTGAAAACGCGGACCAAATTTTAATTTGAAGAGCACGCCCAGCGCCGCGAGTGTCCACACGATGCCAAAGAGTGACCATCCCCATGCACCACGTAGCACGCCCAAGGTGAACGGCGTGTACGTCCCCGCGATGAGTAAATAAATGGCCGCATGATCCACGACGCGCAGTCGCTGCTTGAGCGTTGGATGCGGAATAGCGTGATAAAGAGTGGACGCGGCGTACAACGCGACTAACGTGGCACCAAACACACTGGCACCAATCACCATCAGTCGCTCGCCGCGCGCCATCGCCGCAAGGACCAAGATCGGCAAGCCAACAAGACTCGCCAATAGACCAATACCATGTGTGACGGTGTTGGCAATTTCTTCGCGAGGCGAGGCGATGCGGTGTTCACTCATAGGCTAAATCTATCTTACTTCGCGTTCTTCGTCCAAATCACGAGCGAACCACACTGATTGATGCCGAGAAATTGCGCTGGGATTTCAGCCGCATGTGTGTAGACCTCCACGCCATAGACTTCTTCGGGCCGAATGAGCGTCAGTTCATCCACAGTAGAGGGGCGTCCATCGAGATACACCGATGGCACGCACACGGAGGGACCGCGTTCGATCGTAATGCTCGTGCTCATGTTGCGACGTTGAATTCGCAACGAGGGAAGACCCTGCAGCACACTAACCATATCGGGTCGATTTTCTATGTCGCGATCAGTCAAAAAGTAGCCGCCTCCCACTTTTTTGCGTTCCTCAAATCCTTTACGCGCAACATTTGACGCACGCTCGGCTTTGACGTCGACCTTCGCGAGAACCGTGGCGGCGGGGAGCGTAATATTGCTTTCCGTTACCTGTCCGGGTCGAAGGTCAACCTGCACTGTTTGCGGTCCATATCCAAGTTTGCGCGCGCGCAGAATTTGTGTACCCGCTGGTAGTCCCGCTAATACGTACTTTCCATCAACATCTGTGCGTGTCGTTGTATCCGCACTTGGCGCGGTGATGAATGTGTTGCCCTGCGGTACGCCATTTCCGTCACGCACCGTTCCACGAACGCTTGCCGTACCGCGGAGTCGTACAGATGGCGCGAGCGTTGGTGCGCCCATTCGCGATGTTGATCGCGTCAACGTCGCTGCCGCCGGTACAAGTTCTGTGCTGACTAAGAAATCGCGATGCGCAATACGAATTGGGTACAACACAAAGTCTATCGCATTACTGGTCATCGGGCCGGCGTCGACTTCTGCCGTGACCGTGATGTCTGTCGGCAATCCGCACGCAACGTAGTTGCCAAGACTGTCGCTGCGCACCACCTGCACTGGACGATTCATCGCCAGTGATTTTCCGTTCGTTTCCATGGCTACCCATGAAAACACGGCCCGCGCACCGCGTAACCGAGTATCCGTCTGTGCATTGCTGATTCCGCCGTACACAATACCGCTATCCGTGCGCGAGACGAGCGTGCGGGGACACAGTGTTCGCCACAACGTCGCGAACGACGGTACGCCCAACGTGAGCGTTGCCTCCGTGTTTGCGACGACCTGCACGCTACTGATCATCCCCGACAATCCCAGCGAATCGAGGAGCGGCGTGGAATAGCTGACGGACTGTTTACCGACCGGCACACTGTCGACAAAAAATTCGCCGAGATCGTTGGAGATGCCAAGTTTTGTTGAACCAGAGATGAACACGGTCGCGCCACGCAATGGCCTGTTGGACAAGCTGTCGTAAATTGCGCCGCGCACTTTTCCCGTGCCTTGCGCACGCCCGATTGCAGGAAGCATCACGGCGAGGAGCAGTGTGCTGACTTGTTGAATTCGTCTCACCACGCGCGCCATCTGTTATCGCCGTTTGGGTGTGTCTACTTCGAGGGTCATCGCCGCCAACATGCGCTGCACAAATCCATCGACCGCACCGTTCTCGATCCATCGCACCACCGCAACCACGTCATTCACCGGATCGACGTAGATAATGTTTGTGCCATTGCCCACATGCACAAAAGCCGCCGCCGGCGCACTCGGCACATACTTTCGATCGGTATTCAAAAACCAGTTCATGTAACCGTACGTCGGTTGCGCGGGCGTTGGCGTGAGTGATTGCCGCACCCACGTCTCTGACAGCAGACGCTTGTCCTTCCACTGCCCGCGGCGAAGCGTCAGCAATCCGAACCGCGCCATATCACGCGCGTTTATGAACACGCCGCCGCCCCAGTGTCCGCCGCCACTCACCGATTGTACCGCGCGACCATCCAGCACGATCCATGAGTTGTCATATCCATACCAGCGCCACGTTGACGAAGCGCCGATCGGATCCATGATCTGTTCGCGCAGCACCTCTGGCAACGGCTTGCGCCAAACGTTGAGCGCCGCGAGTGCCAATGCATTGACGCGCACGTCGTTGTATTCGTAGACGCTGCCGGGTTCGACGCGCGGGCGATTAATCCACGTATTCGGTGCATTGGCAGGCGACGGACGATCCGCCCACTCAGGCTTACCCCACAACGTGCCTTCCCAATCGCTCACTTGTCGCAACATATGATCCCACGTGAGTCGCCGATTGTGCGGCGTCTCAAACGGCATCAACCATTTCCCGTTAGACGGAGCCTCCGCGCCTAATCCCTGTACCGGTGCTGCCATTGCCAGTATCGGCCCGAGGCTCTTTGCAACCGTATCGTTGACACTGCGAATCAGCCCTTTGTCAAAGGCCACACCGATTATGGTGGACAACAAACTCTTCGTCACACTGTGCGTCATCTCCACCGCCGTCGGGTCCCCCCACTCGGCCACGACATATCCGTGTCGCACAATGACGCCCGTCGGTGCCCCGCGTGCGGCGATCGGACCAACAGCGGCGCCAAACGGTTCGCGTCCAAATGTGAGATAGTGATTGACCTCGAGGTCGCGCGAGCCTTTCGCTTCGTTCGCAATAGCGAAGACAATCGCATCCGCAAGCTTGGTAGAGTCGAAACCAACTTGCATCGCACGACGCCGCTCCCACGCGTTGCCCGCGTCAGGATAGTACGCGTTTGCGGGTACCGTCCATACCGGCGCGGATTGCGCAATTGCCGCGCGCGTCACGCAGAGCATGACGGCCGCCATCGCAAGGTGTTGGATGTTGCGCCTCACAGAATCGGCCCCTTCTTTTTGGCTGGTATGATGACGCCCGAGATTTTTCCTGCGGCGAGCAATGCGTTGAACGCGTTGACGTCTTGCGTCTCCACCAATTCCACTTCAGCGCGCATCGTCGACCACATTTTCTCCAGTTCCACTAAGCGCTCACGTACGGGTTTGGTGAGAACAGGGTTGCCCTCCACTTGGCCGAGCAAAAACCCGTACTGACCGTTTATACCGTTCGCAAAGTTGATGATATCTTGCCCGTTTGTCGCTTTTGTCGTCAACCGCGGATCAAGCTTTTCCAGCTTCCCCGTTAATGCACGCCCAGCTTTCGCTACCGTATCGGCGTTCGTCGCTTCTTTCGCGCGCGAGGTAAACGATTGCACCTGTGTGCGCAGATCGCGCAAACGCAGCACGGCATCATGAATTTCCGTGATGCGATTGGCTAACAACGAAGACACCGAATCACGTTCAGCCACCACTGCCGCAGGCGTGGTAATACGCGGGTCCTGCAACACATCAAACGCTGCCGAACGCGAGGTCGCGCCAGCGGTTACGCGCACGACATAGCGACCGGGTGACACACGCGCACCACCATCCGATGGTGCCCCGAACAACACGATGCCGGCGATGCGCGTGGGCGCAGCGCGACGCAGGTTCCACGTGAATGCATTCAGTCCGGCCTTGGCCGTGAGACGATTAATCGAATCACCCTTCGTCGCAACGGTGCGCATGACGACGCCCTTCGCATCAAGAAATTCAATCGTCACCGCCGTCGCCGTGTCGGGTGCTGTGGCCAAACGAAAGAAGACAGTCGCACCATACGACGGGTTACGACCTGCATTGCGCGCCGGGCCTGCGCCACCACCAGCCAGCACGGCCGATCGCGGCGTATAGAGATGAAGCGCCGCATTGGTGATCGAGTCGGCACGCTGACGGATCACAGAGAGATCATCCATGATCCAAAACGCGCGTCCTTCCGTTGCGGCGATGAGGTCGCCGTGCTTCACCTTGAGATCGGTGACGGGCGTAACCGGAAAGCCACCAACAAATGGCAACCAATGTGCGCCGCCGTCGTACGAGACATACACACCCGTTTCCGTGCCCGCGTACAGCAATCCGCGTCGTTCCGGATCTTCACGCACGACGCGCACCGGTTCGTTATCTCGAAGTCCGGCCACCAAACGCGTCCATGACTTTCCATAGTCGGTTGAGCGAAATACGTGCGCCGTTGCATCACCGACACGATCTTTTCGATACGCGACATACACCGTTGCAGGATCAAACGGTGAGACCTCAATCTCATTTACCAAGCCATCGCCCCACGCTGGCGAGGTGACGTTGCTCCAACTTTTGCCACCATCGCGCGTCAATTGAATGAGTCCGTCGTCGGTCCCGACATACAAGGTATTGGCGTCATGCGGCGACTCTTGAATGGTCACGATCGTCGCGTACACTTCGCCGCCCGCCCCTTCATTTGTAATTGGTGCGCCGCCCCATCCTTGACGCGTTTTATCGTTGTGCGTGAGATCCGGAGAAATCGGGGTCCAGCTCGTGCCGCGATCGGTTGTTTTGAACAACACATTGCCGCCCTGATAGATCACATTGTCGTCGTGCGGTGACACAAGAATCGGTGCCGTCCAATTGAAGCGATACCGCGTCTTATCGGTGGGTTCGGTGAGATTGAGCGCCGGCCATGGCATGATCGCACGCGTCACTCCGATTGTTGCGTCGAGTTCTTCGACAATGCCTTGATAGCATCCACCGTACACGAACTGCGGATGCTTCGCACTCACACCCATATTCGCACTCTCGCACCCAGGGCCCTCAATCCAATCGCGCATGCCGATTGACCCGCCCTCCGTGCGACTCTTGATAATCACGGACGAATTGTCCTGCTGTCCGCCATACAGTTTGTACGGAAACGCATCGTCAACAGCGACGTGATAGAACTGCGCCGTTGGCTGATTGTCCTGCGTGCTCCAACTCTTGCCACCATCCAGTGACACCGATCCACCACCGTCGTTGGCGTTCGCGACGTACCGACTGTCGAGCGGATTAATCCACAGCTGGTGATTGTCGCCGTGCATCGCGTTCACGGTTTGAAATGTGCGCCCACCGTCGATGGACCGCATCACCGGCGCATTCATCACCCAGACGACGTCCGCGTTTTTCGGATCGGCGGTCACGTTCATGTAGTACCATGAGCGCGTTTGTATGAGCCGGTCACCCGACAACAAGCGCCACGTTGCGCCTGCGTCATCCGAACGAAACAGACCACCGTTCTCCGCTTCAACAATGGCGTACACGCGATCGGGGTTTGCCGGTGACACCGCAACACCAATCTTGCCCATCAATTTTGGTAACCCTTCGCTCAACCGCTTCCACGTGTCGCCGCCGTCCAGCGACTTCCAAATGCCGCTGCCTGCACCACCGCTGCGCACTTGCCACGGAAAGCGCTGCGCGTCCCAGAACGCCGCGTACAAAATGCGCGGATTTGTTGCGTCCATCGACAAATCACTCGCGCCACTCAGCGTGTTGTCACCCTTCAAAACGAGCGTCCAACTCTTGCCGCCGTCTTTCGTGCGATAAATGCCGCGATCGGCCGTGCCCTTCCATCGATCTCCCTGCGCGGCGACATACACAATGTCGGGATCCGTTGGGTGAATGCGCACCGCAGAAATCTGCCGAGTGGCTGCGAGGCCAACATTCGTCCAGGTGCGCCCTTGATCGGTGCTTCGATAAACTCCGTCGCCGTAGGTCGACGACTGACCGCGCACGGCATGCTCCCCGGTGCCGACGTACAGCACATTTGGGTCCGATGGCGCAACGGCAATCGCGCCAATGGAGCTGGTCTTAAAAAATCCGTCGGAGATGTTGCGCCAATTATTGCCCGCGTCATCCGTGCGCCACACACCGCCGCCCGTGTAACCCACGAAATACGTCATCGGTTGCGAGGCTATGCCGGCAATTGTATTGGCGCGCCCGCCGCGCCATGGACCAATATTGCGCCACGTCATCGCAGCAAATGTCGCCGAGTCAAGGTTCGTGGGCGAGGCCGTCGTCGTGGTCAATTTCGCGGCACTTTGCGTAAATGCGACGACGGGAACGGAAGCGCCAGACAGTACAATCAGAGCGGCGGCAGACGAGCGGCGAAGAAAGCGCATGGGTACGGGGTTGAGGATGCGAAGAAGTTAGCGTCCGCGACCGATACTTTCCTCCATGAGCGACACTCTTCCGTTCACCGTCCCTACGACGGCCATCGCCACACGCACCAAACGCCGCGCCACCGACATCTCCGGCGCTCGGCTCGGCCGCGCTATGCTGAGCTACATCGCGGTCATGATGGCGATCATTACGTTGGCGCCGTTTCGATTTGCAGCGGCGCCGGTACACGGACTGACGGAGCTGTGGACGTGGTCCGACATCGTCATGAATGTCGTCATGTTTATGCCAATCGGATTTCTTTTTCAATTAACGAGACCGAGTGGATCGCTGGCAAAATGGTGGCAAGTCTTGCTTCTTGGCGCAGCGTTGAGCGGGTGTATTGAGACGGCGCAATTATTTGAAGCGGAACGCTATTCCTCCCTGTTCGACGTCGCGACCAACGCGATTGGAGCGGCCGTTGGTGCCGTTTTGTATGGTCTTGTGCTCAAGCGAATGGAAGGCGACAACACGGTGCGCGCGTTGGCACTCGAACTGCCGCTCATGGGACTCGTGTATCTCCTTGTGCCGCTCATGTGGTTGACGGGTTTGGCGAGCAACGGTGGCTCGCGCACTTGGTTGGTCTTGTTGGTCGCCGCGTTTGCTGGTGGCGTGTTGGGCACGGTGCACGCCGCGTATCTCGCACCGGCCCGCGGCATTGGCCGCCCGTGGCTCCTCGTCGCCGCCCTCGTGTGGTTTGCGGTGGCGATGTTGCCCGGTGCAATCCGCGATCCCAGCATCCTGCTAGCCGGTGCCACGCTCACGGTTGGCGTGGCGTGGCTGCGGAGTATCGCCACGGCGCGCGCACGCGCAGTGTCTGGCAATCGTCGATTCGAACTCACCACGTTGCGACTCGTGTTGCCACTCTTCGCCGCGTATCTCGCGCTTTCGTCATTGTGGCCGTTGGATGGTGCTGGCATTGTTTGGCACGGCACGGGAGCGCTGTTCGAAATGGGCGACGCTATGTCTACCACGCGCATCTTTCTCGCGCTCGAACACGTGGCTGCATTCACTTTGGTTGGCTACATCATTGCTGAATTTCACGGTCGTGAATCACTGCGCTATCGCGATATTGCGCAACGCGTGACCGGGTGGGGCGCTGGGATTTCTATGCTGTTAGAAGCAACGAGAGGCTGGCACCCGCAATACGGGGCCAGCCTCCTTATGCTCATCTTGTCAATCGGTGCGAGTGCGTTTGGTGGACTGTTGTATCAGCTACAACGCGACCACGTTCGCGCACTCCTCACACGCCGTCAGCCGCGCGGCACTCGTAACGCGTCGAGATAATTGTTCGCGTTACTTCGAGCGATCGCGACGCACCAGCACACGACGACCCTTGATGGTCGTCGAGCGCAGCGCCGTAATGATGTCCTCAGCGATCTCCTCTGGGACCTCAACGGTAGAATACCCGTCACCGATTTCGATTGCGCCAATGACGCCGGCATCAATGCCGACTTCATTTGCTATGGCACCCACGAGATCACCTGGACGCATTTTCATCTTGCGACCCGCGCCCACCCACAACTTTGCGACAGCCCACGCTTGAGTTTCACGCGCTTTGCGTGCCTTCGGCGGACCTGAGCGCTCGCCTGCACCTTCACGCGATCCTTCACGCGATCCTTCGCGTGCACCAGCACCGCTTTCGCGACGTGGGCGTTCGGTGCGTGCCGGACGATCATCGCGCGACGACCGCTCACCCTTTGGGTTCACCGACGGAATGTCCGGCTCATCGGGCGTTTCGCGCTGCTCTAACAACTTGATTGCAGCGGCAGCGATGTCCATCACATCAAACTCGTCCGCGAGTGACTCACAAATGCCGCGGAAATGATCGAGTCCACCTTCGATAATCGCTTCGCGTAACGACGCGCGCGCCAACTCCAGTCGACGCGACTTGAGGTCGGCCACTGTAGGCACCGTCGCAATTTCGATACGCTGCGACGTCATCCGTTCGATGTTCCGCAACAAGCGATGTTCGCGCGGCTCGGCCAGCGTGATCGCGACTCCTTCGCGACCGGCTCGACCCGTGCGCCCAATGCGATGCACGTACGCTTCCGCGTCCGCCGGCACGTCAAAGTTGACGACGTGCGAAACATGCTTGACGTCGAGTCCGCGAGCGGCAACATCGGTGGCGATCAGCAAGTCTGATTTGCGCGCCCGAAATTTTTGCATCACACGGTCACGCTGATCCTGCGATAAACCGCCGTGCAACGCGTCGGCACGCATTCCACGTGCGGCTAACGTTTCGGACAGCTCGTCAACTTCAGTGCGCGTACGGCAAAACACGATGGCCGAGGTCGGATGCTCAAGATCAAGCACGCGAGCAAGCGCCGCCATTTTGTGTGCGCGTGGTACCATGTACGCCACTTGGCGCACACGTGCGGCCGTGCCATCAGGCACAATTTCGCGATCAATCGTGACGGTGATTGGATCGCGTAATTGACGACGCGCGATGGATTGAATGCGTGCGGGCAACGTTGCCGAAAAAAGCGCGGTCTGCCGCGACTTGGGAGTTGCCTCCAGAATCGCTTCCAGATCTTCGGCGAATCCCATGTCGAGCATTTCGTCAGCTTCATCCAGCACAACCGTACGGACGGACGCTAACTGCAGCGTGCCGCGACGGATGTGATCGAGGGCTCGACCGGGCGTGGCGATAACGACATCCACACCGCGCTTGAGGGCGCGAATCTGGTTGTCCATCGACGCACCACCGTATACCGGTAGCGCTTGCACGCCCAATGGCTTGCCGTAGCGATGAACCGCTTCGGCAACCTGCATGGCGAGCTCGCGTGTGGGAACGAGAATCAGCGCGGCGGTGCGTTCACGCGGGGCTGCGTTTGGAGTCAGTCGGCTGAGGAGCGGCAACGCGAACGCTGCGGTCTTACCTGTGCCAGTCGCCGCCTGTGCAAGCACGTCACGACCTTCTAACAGCGGCGGAATTGCTGCGCGCTGCACCGGTGTTGGCTCTTCATAGCCGAGCGTCGCCAGTGCATCGGCGATACGCGGGTCAAGCCCGAGCGCGGAGAACCCGTGCGCGGACGTCTGCTCGGGAGCGGTCACGTCACCTCTAGCAGCTCGTCCATCAGCGTGAAGACAGCCGCACGCGAGGTCGGATTCTTCATCGCACCGAAGCCAATCGCCAAGCGATCGTCTCCTTCGAGCACTTCACGTGAGCAGGCATTGATAGCCTCTCGCGCGGCAAGCATGCGTTCATTGGGCAGCACGGACGAGGCACGAGGTAATAGCTCGATCTTCGGGCCATTGCCGCGCATCGGGCGCGCAGCCCAGAACACCATATTGGAACCAACACGCTGAAAACTCACCACACCCTTGGACGACTCATCGTCGCGAAAGCGCAGCAGTTCGGGCCGAGCAAGGCTCCACTCGATCATCGCGTCCAGTACTTCTGTATATCGAGGCCGATCGGAACCTGCGGTGTCCCGGTTCATCGCTGTGATGAACGCGTCGCGGGCGATGGGTAGTGAACGGGTCATAGAAAATCCTCCTTTTCTTGAATGTAGTCGATTCGGGAACCAGAAACGCCCGAACGAATACCGTCGCGGCCATATCTTTCACGAATGCCCCACACCGCGCGCGACCTACCGTTCGAAATTCGCCACTCGCCTATACAGGGGTTGGGCGGTTATGCAACCCGTGCCATTGCCGCAGGCGTGCGGTTGATCGAGTATGCCGGCGAGCGCCTCACGCCGTCCGATGCTGAGGCGCGCTATCCGGATACGGATGGCGAGCGGCACCACACATACCTATTTGCCATTGACGATGCGGTCGTCGTCGATGCCGCAGTGAACGGGAATGATGCGCGCTTCCTCAATCATTCATGCGCGCCAAATTGCGATGCCGTGATTGACGATGGCCGCATCTGGATTGAGACGCTGCAGGACATTGAAGCTGGGGAAGAATTGGTGTACGACTATGCGTACACGCTGGCTGAACGACATACGGTGGCCGCCAAGCGGCGATATCCGTGTTTTTGTGGGGCAATTACGTGTCGTGGGACGATCTTAGCGAAGAAGCGATAGTCGTTGCCTGCAGACGGCGTGGCGCATCATCGCGAAAGTGTCGTCACCATAATGCGATCCGTTTGCGCATCTTGACCGAGCATGAAGACGTGCGATCCCACGTCGTGGAATCCTAGCTTTTCGTAAAAGCGGATCGCGCGCACGTTTCGATCCCAGACGCCCAACCATGCCGTCTGGCCGCCACGAGCCAACGCCTCCGCCATCGCCGCCTGCATGAGTTGCTGCGCGAGGCCGGTGCCGTGCCACGGTTGATCAACGTAGAACCGTTCAATTTCAACGGGCCGTTCACTGACGACGCACGCATCAGTCGCATTGACGTGAAGCCATGTGAACGCTGCGAGTTTTCCATCATGCTCAACCATCAGGCAGATGCGGGCAGCATCGCGCAGTTCGCGCTCCTGTATATCGGCACCAAAGGCGCCGGCGCAGTACGCGTCCATGTCGGCTTGCGCGTTGTCCGGGCCAAATGTCGCAATGAACATTCGCTCGGCGAATTCGGCGAGCGTAGCGGCGTCGTCGGGCGTTGCGAACCGAATGCTTTGAGAAGAAGGAATACAGATACGGAAGTGGGAATGGAGCGCGTCGCTCGCGTCATGCACACTCAACCTAGCGCTATTTCAGCTTTTATCCCTAACCCCTAACCCCTACTCCCTAATCCCTATTTCAAAGACCACTGGTCGAACCGCGTTATTTCCGTAGCCTAACCGATTCCACACAATCGCATCTGGCTGAACGGCGCCCGTCGTATCTGTTGCCCGACTCCGGATGGAATGTCGCCCCACCTGTTTGATCATCACCGCACACTCCCACGGTGTCCACGTGTACGGCGTTGTCGGCGTGCCGAGTTGGGTCAATTGCCACTGATTGCCACCATCGACGACCACTTCAACACGTTCAATCGCCGCCGCGCCTGACCACGCCCATCCACGCACAACCAATGATGAAGGATTTGTACTGCCGGCCGTGGGCGACGTGATGATCGATTTCACGCGCATGCGACGAACCGCAGAAACTCCAGACGCATCCTCATACACATATCGTTGGCGTTGAAAGTACCCGTCGTATGGCGTGAGTAACGCGTCGATGCGTTGGACCCATTTCACGTTGGCCATTCCATACCATCCCGGTATAACCAGTCGCGTTGGCGCACCGTGCACCGATGTGAGTGGCGCGCCGTTCATCGTCAGCGCGAGAATGGTGTCCGGGTGCAGCGCCTCCGCGATGGGGATTGCCCGAGCAAACGTGACGCGCCCCACGGCATCATCACGCGGCCCGCTGTCCGCCGCGGTGACAAGAATTTCACACGCCTGGTCCGACACCCCCGCATACGCGAGCACATCGCGCAGCGACGGACCTGACCAGGTAATCGTACTGAGCGCGCCGCTGCTCCACGGTTCGCCCGATGGCAACGGAAGAATCGACAGTCGATCATTGCCTGCACATTCCATCGTGCTGCCCACGATGCGCTGCGGCAACGCGCGGAGTGCTGCCACATCAAGCGAATATGGAGTACGCACGGCACCACCAACAGCAACGGTGTGCGACACGTCGATGACCGGCAGGTCGAAGTTACTGCGCACGTACACAAGCGCTGTGGGTGTGGTCTGCTCACTGAGCGCGTACTCGGGCGTTTCCGCATTGTACGGATCGCGCCGAACCACGTGCAACGGCGACGATGAACCGGCAGACGCACGTGTTTCGGACACCGTGACTACCGCTCCTTCGTAATTGGCGGTCGTTCGTACGCTGAGGGCAGCTTGTCCCACAGCGACGTGCTTCGTGCTTTCGTGTATCCAAGATTGTCGAGTTGCTGCATGAACGCATGCTCAAACAGTTTGCTCGCTCCAGGTTCGAGCGCGAATTGCGCGTCTAACGTTGCTACTTTCAGCTCCACATGGAGTCCACGAACTTGCGAAGTAACGGCTCGCGCAAGATTGCTGAGATCTTCAAGCGTTTGTGGTTGATGCGCAAAAAACAGCATCGTGTTAGACCGCGCGGTAATCTGTTTTCTATTTGACGGCGAAATGACTTCTGGCGGCGCGTGCGACCAGAAATTCATTATCACAAACACGCGAATTGTGACATCCGTCAATCCCTTTTCCGCGAGTCGTCGTGCGAGCTGCTGATAATCTTCGAATGTGAGCAGCAGCAGCACATTGGAGACAATCCCACCGTCTCCGTGTACGTGACCGTCCACCATTACCGGTGGAAAAATGCCCGGAATGGCCGTTGCCGCTTTCAATAACATTGCCGTACGGTTGAGGCCCGTCGACGTCGTGTCGAGTGATTCGCCGAGTGACCACGAACGCCCAATCGCAAGATCGAAGTCTGAGGTGCCAATCAGCAATTGTCGATCCTCGGCAAAGGCGCGCACAAGCTCACCGCGAAACGCTCCGCCGATGCTCTCATGCAACGCACGATCGAACTTTTTCGTGTTGACCACACCACCTGTTTTCCGCAACCAAAACAACCAGTCGATACTCGGCGCAATACTTTCGGCGGCGCGTCCGTAAATTGCCGTGATTGTGTCGAGCGCTTTTGCGGTGCCAACGAGGGCGTATGGCGCTTGCAGCGCCCCGGTACTAACGCCCGTGACGAGATCGAAACGCGGCATCGGCGAATCGGTGCGCGCGTGCCACCCACGCAGAAAGCCCGTGCCAAACGCGCCGTTCTGTCCACCACCAGACAGCATCAAGACATCCAACGTTTTGTCCCCTCGAACAACCGCACGCCTCACGAGGCGTTCGATCACCGAGTCCCGCGTACTGCGCTCGGCAATGCGCGCGGCAATACCATCACGCTGCAATTGCTCAATTGTTGTCGCGGGGCGATGGACGACAGCACAAGCCGCGAAGAGCGGGATGGCGAGCAGTCGGACCATTT
The DNA here is from genome assembly GCA_025362635.1 of Gemmatimonadaceae bacterium. Lineage (GTDB taxonomy): Bacteria > Gemmatimonadota > Gemmatimonadetes > Gemmatimonadales > Gemmatimonadaceae > Gemmatimonas. Next base: position 54,202 of record JANYFO010000298.1, read on the forward strand.
TCATGACATCACCGTTGTTATGGGGTGCGCGCGCGTCTCGTTGTGTCGCAGATCAGATAGAACGTAGAATACGAATGGTTGTGCGCAAGACCAGTGGTGTCGTTTTTGCGCGATGTTCGACCATATGCAACGCGCGCAAATGTGCGTCCAAGGCAGCCGTATCGCGCCACTTTTCAATGACGGTGAAGACGGTTTCGCGTACTGGCGCTTGGTCTGCGATATCGGTAGCGATCTCTACGGCGCCTTGATACTCGATGCACCCCGCTTCCGCTC
>JANYFO010000329.1 GCA_025362635.1 Gemmatimonadaceae bacterium
ATTTGCGGGTCACCGTGTTTCATGAGGACGACGAGGCACGCAACCTCTGGCAAGAGGTCGCCAACGTACCGGAATCGCGCATCTACGGACTCGGCGCTCGCGACAATTTTTGGCAGATGGCGGACACTGGACCTTGTGGACCGTGCACCGAGATCTACGTTGATCTCGCTAAAATCGCGCCAGACTGGGCGTTCCCAAAAGACGCGCACGGCGAGTGGACGCGCACCGATCTTGAAGAATATTCGCTCGACGCGTTTGTTGAGGGAGCCGAGGCCGGTCGCTTTCTCGAAATATGGAATCTTGTGTTTATGCAGTTCGATCGGCAGGTCGACGGCACGCTCGTGCCACTGCCGAAACCGTCGGTCGATACTGGTGCGGGACTAGAGCGTATTGCCGCCGTGATGCAAGGCGTCACAAACAACTTCCACACTGACCTTTTTGCACCGCTGATTGCGAAAGTTGAAGACGTCGTCGGCATCAAGTATCCGTATCGACCGGGCGTTGGACTTGGAACGGCACACTTCCCCGACGGTCGCGAGATCGATCCTGCGTCGTTCCGTGTAATTGCCGATCATGCGCGTGCAGTCTCGTTCCTCATGGCGGATGGCGTCTTCCCGTCAAATGAAGGCCGAGGTTACGTGCTCCGTCGTATCCTCCGTCGCGCGGTGCGTCACGCGTGGTTGCTCGGACGACGCGAGCCAACGCTGGTACACGTCGTTGAAGTGTTGATCGACACAATGTGCGATAATTTTCCAGAGTTGCAGACTCGTCGCAAGCATATCCTCGACACGACGCGCGCGGAGGAAGAACGGTTTCTCACGACGATTGATGCCGGCATGGTTCGCTTCGACGAGCTGGCGCCCATCGGTTCGACGCAAGGGTCGTCCGCACTGCGAGGAACGATCGCGGGCGACGACGCGTTCCGACTCTACGATACCTTTGGCTTTCCGTTTGATTTGACCGAGTTGATGGCGCGCGAACGCGGCTATCTCGTCGACAGTGCCGGTTTTGAGCAAGCACTGGCGACACAACGCAAACAGTCACAAGACGAACGCAAATCGCGGCAACTTACCGTAAGCGCTGATGATTTCGGCGATCCGACGCAATGGTCGCATGATGCGCCGCACGCAGCGGCGCTCGGTCGCTTCGTGGGGTATGACCAACTTGAAAGCGATACGCTTGTCACCGCCGTTCGTTCGCTGCCAGACGGGCGCGTCGCGGTGATGCTGCGAGAGACGCCATTTTATGCGGAGTCTGGTGGGCAAGTGTCAGACCGCGGTTCGATCGCGGGAGCCGGATGGTCTGTGGACGTTACTGAGGTGAGGAAGCTTGACGGTCGCATTGCGGCCATCGGTATGCCAATTGGCGAAATTACGTTTGGCGCTGCGCGCGCGGCGGTGCCGCGGGAACGTCGACACAATACGGAGCGTCATCACACCGCAACGCATTTATTGCACGCGGCGCTGCGCACCGTACTCGGCGAGCACGTCCATCAGGCAGGCTCGCTCGTCAGCCCGGATCGCCTGCGCTTCGACTTCACGCATCATGGACCGCTCACTAGCGCGCAGTTGGCCGACATTGAACAGCGGGTAAACGCTGGCATCTGGATGGCGGCGCCGGTTCGTATTCGCGAAGAAGCGTACGCCGATGCTGTGGCGCAGGGCGCAATGGCTTTATTTGGTGAGAAGTACGGTGATGTTGTGCGCGTGGTAGAAATTGAGGCGCTGTCCGTTGAGTTGTGCGGCGGCACCCATGTGCGCAACACGGCCGAAATCGGATTGCTGCGTATTGTGTCTGAGGGGGGTGTTGCCGCTGGCGTGCGACGTATCGACGCGGTAGTGGGGCCGCGCGCATTTCAGTTGCTGGCTGAACGCGATCATGCGTTACTGCAGGTTGCGTCGCGGCTGAAGGTGCCGATCAGCGGTACGTCCAGCAGTCTCGACCAAATTGAGCGCAAGCTTGAAGCATTATTCGAAGAACGCAAGCAACTGGAGAGGCGTTTGGACGATGCGTTGCGTGGAGGTGCGGGCGCCGATGGTTTGGTGCAACAGCTTTGCGCAAAGGCTGTCCAGGTAGACGGCACTCGCGTCATTGTGTCGCGCGTTGACGTCGCCGACGTCAAATCGCTGCAATCGCTGGGCGATGCATTACTCGAAATGATGGGTGGTGGGGTGGGCGTGTTGGCTGCTGCTTTGCCCGATGGGAAAGGCGCGCTACTCGTCGTCGCCGCTGAGGACGTTCGTGCGCGTGGTCTCCGTGCGGATAACATCGTGCGGGACATCGCATCCACGGTGGGCGGACGCGGTGGTGGCAAAGCGCATATGGCGCAAGCCGGGGTAGACGGCGCGCAGCTCGATGCGGCGCTGGTTTCGGCGTTTGATGTGCTTGCGCGCGCGATAGGCAACGGGTGACCACCGTCGGTGCGTGGCTTGCTGCGGTAGAGCCGGCACCTCCGCCGGCGCTTGCTGCGCGTCTGGCTGTCTTGCTCGAGCCATACCAGGCCTTGAGCGCGACGCATGTTCCAGAATCGTGCCTTGAGGCTGGCGAACAGTTACTCGATACACTCCTCGCATCG
>JANYFO010000381.1 GCA_025362635.1 Gemmatimonadaceae bacterium
GGATCAAGCAGATATTGTCAACGACATCGTTGGACAACAGCAACGTGACCTCATGCCGATGCTGAAAAATATTGTCAACGTGAGCAAGGAGAATCGTAAGACTGCACGCTGGTTTTTCGGCTCTCCACTGCCAGCGATTTACAAACGTCCGCGCATCGGGGGCAACTAGAACGCTGCGATCACGAGCACCCTTCGACCAAAGCCACCGCACGACCAAAGCCCACGCGATAGCGAGTGACAATACCTTGCTCGCTCGTTTCAAAGAGCATGCGGTGGAGCGTGTCGTTCACTGCTGTCACAATGAGGTAGTGGCCCTTTGGCCCTTCGTACTTATGCGGCGTGACTTGCACTCGACCAACATAGCGCGCCAGCACCGATTGCTCAGTGTCTCCCACGCCCGCTCCCTCCAGTGTCTTTACATAGGTGGAGTCAATGTCCACGCGTACAATCGTGTCGCCGGACAACATAAACTTTACGCCGTTTGGCGCTGCCGCGAGATACGCGTAGCCGCACTCTTCGCCCGGCGCATTTCGCTCAATTCGAGCCGTGCTCTGCACCACACGCGCGACATCGCCAACGATGGTACCAACGCGTACAGGCCCCACGGCGTCTGGTCGCGCAATCCATACTGTATGCACGGTTTTTGTTGACGAATCGACAACGACTGCGCGAGCGGCGCTGCTTTCAGCAATCGGTGCCGCCTTTTCGGCGCTGCACGCGGCGGCAAAAAGCACGGCAGCAGTTGCCACTCCAACACGAATGAACAACGATGGAAAGTTTTGCATATGCACATTCCGGTGAGTGGTCGCTGAGCGTCTGCCTGAACGGTGTCATCCGGGTCGCAGCTCGGCAACCCGTACGTTAGGCTTCGACATGCGCAGTCCGTTACATATCCGCTTGCTTGGACGCATCACGACCATCGTGCTGCTGGTGATTGGTGCCACCATGGTCACGTGGTTCGTTACGGGCATGCCCAAGTCTGTCGAAACCGCCATGTCTGATGCGCTCTGGGCGCCGTGCCCACTGCGCTATGCGGCGGCTCGAAGCGCGTTTGACACCGCAGACGCTGACGCGTTTGTACTCAAGCCGCGGTCACGATTTGAGTCGGCAATTACCTGTGCAACGTTGCGTGTGAAACGGACGAATTCGGCGGTGAAGTAGGCCGCGGGTGATTCGAGCATCATGCCGCAATGCGCGCGCTGGCAAAAGCTTAAATTGACGGGTGTAGTTCCAAATTTGTGCAAATGTGGTCGCAGACTACGGAGGCAATGAAAGATGAAGAGCATGTGCGCTTCGCTCGCCGTGTTGCTGTTACCGCTCTCGACGCATGCGCAGCGTGCAAATCCAATCGGCATGCAGATGACTCGCGACACAATGTCGTACGCCGGACCGAGCGTGATCGCGACAACTGGGCGGACTGTTGCGGCGTTTGTCGGCAGCGCAGTCGGCGCGATGTGGGGCCAGGCATTCGCGCAATCTCGCTCGCTATCGACAGAAATTGAGGTTGCACAAGACGCGATATCGCGATTTCTAACGAGGATGCCCAATCTGCGCGTCGACGAACAATCCTCACGCGCCGCAATCCTACAACTACAAGTCGCAATGGGTGCGACATCGCGCAACCTGACAGGCCGTCTATTTCCAACCATCGCTTTCGAACCGACGGACTCAGTTGTTCGCTGTGCGTCTCGGTCAGAAAGAGGAGCGCACTGGTGCGCATCTGTCAGTCCTCGCAATGTCGTGCACCTATATCGTGCCACTCGCAACGAAGATTCCACCGTAGTCATGTGGGTGCAGGCCATTCAATGGGAAAAGCCTCGCACTACACACCCTTCAGCTGCAGTGTGGAAATATCAGTACCGTCGAGCGAGTGTTGGCAGTTGGCGGTTCGAGAAAGAGCTTAACGGCATCGCAAGCTGAAGCTCGCGCGATTGTCCGAGCACAGCAATTCTGTGGTGAGCAAGCGTAACTCATGCAAACAACGCAACCGGAGGCCGACTCCCTCGCGGAAGTCGACCTCCTAATCCCTAATCCCTAATCCCTAGTACCTATAATGCTCCGGCTTAAACGGGCCCATGTCATTCACGCCGAGGTACGCGGCCTGCTCCGTGTTCAACTTGGTGAGCTTCACGCCCAACTTATCGAGATGTAATCGCGCGACTTTCTCGTCGAGATGTTTGGGTAACGTAAACACGCGCTTGCCATACTTCTCCGCGTTCGCATGCAGTTCAAGTTGCGCGAGCACTTGATTGGTAAAGCTGGCACTCATCACGAAGGATGGATGACCCGTCGCGCAGCCCAGGTTCATCAGGCGGCCTTCGGCGAGAATGAGAATCGAGCGACCGTTCGGCAGCACAAACTCGTCGTACTGCGGCTTGATGTTGATGCGCTTCATGCCTTCAACTTTCTTCAATCCGGCCATGTCGATTTCATTATCGAAGTGTCCGATGTTGGCGACGATCGCTTTGTCTTTCATACGGCTCATGTGCTCCACCGTAATGACGTTTTTATTTCCCGTCGCCGAAATGAAGACGTCCGCCATATCGACGACGTCTTCGAGTGTCGTGACTTGGTAGCCTTCGAGTGCCGCTTGCAGCGCGCAGATTGGATCGATTTCGGTGACGATGACGCGTGCGCCCTGACCCTTGAGGGCTTGTGCGCACCCTTTGCCGACGTCGCCATAACCCATCACCACCGCAACCTTGCCCGCGAGCATCACGTCAGTGGCGCGATTGAGTCCGTCGATGATCGAATGACGGCAGCCGTACAAGTTGTCGAACTTCGATTTGGTCACCGCATCGTTGACGTTGATGGCCGGGAAGGCCAGCGTACCCGCGCGCTCCATTTCGTACAAACGATGCACGCCCGTCGTGGTCTCTTCTGACACGCCGCGAATTGCTGCAATTACTTTTGTCCAACGACCTGGATTGCGCTTCGCTTCGGCGCGCAGCAAGTCGAGAATGACGCCCCACTCTTCCGGCTCGTTATCCGCATCGAACGATGGAATGGTGCCGGACTTTTCATACTCCGCGCCGCGATGTACGAGCAGCGTGGCATCGCCACCGTCGTCAAGCAACATGTTCGGACCACCACCGTCGGGCCACATCAGCGCTTGCTCGGTGCACCACCAGTATTCTTCAAGTGTCTCACCTTTCCACGCAAAAACCGGCGTGCCCTTGGGCGCGTTCACGGTGCCATGCGGGCCCACGGCGACGGCCGATGCGGCGTGATCTTGCGTCGAAAAAATGTTGCATGACACCCAGCGTACATCGGCGCCGAGTGCAACAAGTGTTTCGATAAGGACGGCGGTTTGCACCGTCATGTGCAATGAACCCATGATACGCGCGCCCGCCAACGGTGTTTGGCCCGCGTATTCCGCGCGCAGCGCCATCAGTCCCGGCATTTCAAACTCGGCGAGACGAATTTCTTTGCGGCCCCATTCGGCCAGCGCGAGATCGCGCACGGCAAAGGCCGGGCGATTCGTTGCATCGAGTGTTTCGACGCCTACTTCGGTCATGACTGCGGTGGCCATCGGTCGTGTCTCGGAAAGGGATGCGGAAGCGATGCGAAAACGGCGCGAAAAATGTGCAACTGAACATCAGCGAACGTCAGCGAACGTCAGTTCATGCAACAACGGTAGCAGTCACAGTAAATAGCGCGGGACCGGTTGCCTGTGGATCAACCGGGAGCGGGACGTAACGCACGCCGTAAAACCCGGCGTCTTGCAACAACGTCGACATCGTGTTGGCATCAAAGCCCAACCACACGTGACCCATCTGTTGGCGGTATTCCTCTTTCGCGTGTGCGCGCATGTCGGCCACAAGCACGCGGCCGTTTGGCTTGAGCACACGACGTACCTCGGCCAGCGCACGCGCGGGGTCTGCGACGTGATGCAACACGAGCAAAAGCACCGCCGCATCGAGCGACGCATTGGGCAACGGAAGTGATTCAATGGCGCCGTGCGCCACCGTGATATTGCGAACACCCGCAAGCCGCGCGTGCGCCGTCGATAACATTTCTGGCGATGCGTCAATCGCGTGTACATGCGCAACATGCGGGGCCAACGCGGCCGATAGTGCCCCGGTTCCGCAACCTAACTCGCCGACAATCAACGTGGGGTCCAGCAGCGCGAGCGCCGCACTCAAATCCGCTCGCGCACCAAACAACGTCGTGCGCATCGCATCCCACTCCGCACTCGCGGTGGCGAAGAAGGCTGCGCTCCGCGCACGTCGTTGTGACATCACCGCATCGACACGCGCAATGTCTTGCTGCGCCGCAACAGTGGCGCGCATTGGCTCGCCCACAAGTGACCACAGTCCGCGCGCCTCCTCATCAAGCAATGGCGACAGTCGATAC
>JANYFO010000394.1 GCA_025362635.1 Gemmatimonadaceae bacterium
CGACCATCGGTTTTAGCGGACGCGGCGAGATGGTGCCGAACGAAAAGAGCTTTTGCGAACTCGATCCCGAAAAGAAAGATCAGTTTGGCATTCCAGTATTGCGTTTCAATTTCGCGTGGTCCGACTATGAGTACAACCAAGTAAAGCACATGCAGGAAACGTTTCGCGCGCTCATCGCGGAAATGGGCGGAAAGGTATTTTCACCGATGCCCACGAAAGAACGTGGCTATGGCATCGCGACGGGCGGACAAATTATTCACGAATTGGGAACGGTGCGTATGGGGACGTCTGCACAAAACGGTGCACTCAACGCGAACTGTCAGGCGTTCGACTGCAAAAATCTTTTTGTGACCGACGGTGGTCCCTTTGTGTCGCAAGCGGACAAGAACCCAACGTGGACCATTCTTGCGTTGTCGATGCGAGCGGCTGGATTCATCACAACGCAGCGCAAGGCCGGAGCCCTCTGATGGAACGTCGTGACATGATGAAGATGCTCGCGACTATGCCACTCGGCGCATGGGCGTTGACGCCGAATGATGTGGCAGACGCAGCGGAGCACACGCATCGAGTTTTAACTGAGCAGGCGGCGCAACCGAAGACGATCTTTGTGCCGAAGTTTTTTTCAGCGCTGGAGTGGCATGCGGTGCGAGTGCTTGCGGATATCGTGATTCCGCGTGACGCGAAATCTGGTAGCGCGACCGACGCCGGTGTCCCGGAGTTTATGGATTATGTGATGATTGAGTTCCCCAACAACCAGACGCGCATTCGCGAAGGTTTGGGATGGCTCAATGCGGAGTCGCGGACGCGGTTTGGTGTGCCGTTCGCCGATGCGAAGGCGCTGCAACGATTGCAGATCGTTGATGACATCGCGTGGCCTGCGAAGACAAAGCCGCAGTTTGTACAAGGCGCGCGCTTTTTCAGCGCGTTCCGTGATCTTACAGCGAGTGCATTCTTCACAAGTCGTATTGGCGTGAAAGATATCGGCTATTTGGGCAATATTCCGCAGTCGGCGTGGCATGGTTGTTCGCCTGCAGCGGAGAAGCAGTTGGGGGTGTCGGAGTGACCGTTGTGCGAGTGGCACTTTGTGTGGTAATCGCAACCAGCCTACTCGGTGTGCGCACTGATATCACCGCGCAACGTGCACCGATCGCGCCGTTTGTTCGCTCGTTTGTGCGTGTCGATACGAATGTGCTTGCACTGACAAACGTGCGCGTGATTGATGGTACGGGTGCTGCGCCACGTGAAGGACAGACAGTGATTGTCCGTGACGGAAAAATCGCTGCGATGGGCAACCAGATTGCGATTCCAGCTGGTGCGCAGGTGATGGATCTCAACGGGAAGAGTGTGATGCCGGGCATGGTCATGGTGCATGAGCACCTGTTTTATCCCACTGGCCCCGGTGTTTACGCCAATCTCGCGGAGAGCTTTTCGCGACTTTATCTTGCCGGTGGCGTCACGTCGATGCGTACCGGCGGCAACATGAACGGCTTCGGTGATATAGCGATCGCTGCTGCAATTGCGCGTGGCGAGAAGGCCGGTCCATGGATTGATGCGACGGCACCCTACCTTGACGGACCGGGACTCAACTTCGGGCAAGTGCGCGTGCTGAAGGATTCAGCGGATGCGCGGCATCAGGTGGAGTATTGGGCGAACGAAGGCGCGACGTCGTTTAAGGCGTACATGAATATCACGCGTGATGAATTGCGAGCGGCAACCACGGCCGCTCACAGGCTTGGTCTTAAGGTGACGGGGCATCTGTGCTCCGTCACCTACCGCGAAGCGATTGCCGCCGGGATCGATAATCTCGAGCATGGGTTTTTCGCCATGAATGACTTCGTACCGAATAAGAAGCTCGATAAATGTTCCGCACGCGGTGGCGCCGCGCAAACTACAGTGGCGGCGCTTGATCCGAATTCGTCCGAGGTGCAGGCGATCTTTCAAGCATTGATTGCGAAGAAGATCACCGTGACATCGACGCTTACGATCTTTGAAACATTCACGCCAGGTCGACCGATGGGCGCTGGCCTTGATATGCTTTTGCCGCAATTGCGCGAAGAGTACGAGCAACGGTATGCCGCGACGTCAAAACAAATGCAGTCGATTTATACGAAGCTATTCCCGGTTGGTATGGCGATGGAACGCGCATTCGTTCGCGCGGGTGGAACGCTTGTCGTTGGCACCGATCCCACGGGCGGTGGTGGTCTCGTGCCTGGCTATTCCAATCAGCGCGCGTTGGAATTATTGGTGGATGCGGGTTTCACTCCGCTGGAAGCCATCCGCATCGGCACACTGAATGGTGCGACGTACTTGGGCCGTCACGCAACGGTTGGCTCTCTTACGGTGGGCAAACAGGCAGACTTTCTCGTGATCGATGGAAACCCAGCGGCGCAAATTGGCGACATTCGCAAGATACGTATGGTGTTCAAACAGGGTGTGGGCTACGATCCAATGGCCATCAGAGAATCGGTGAAGGGTAAGGCGGGGCTATACTGATGCGCAGTCGAACTGCGGTTGCCGTTCTGTCGCTGTGCGTCGCGCCATGTGTGTCGCACGCGCAAGTCACGCCGGTGGAATTGCTCGCTCGCGCAGTGCTCACCGAGCTAGTAGCGATCAATACCACCGTGTCGGAAGGTGCAACCACGCCCGCTGCAGAAAAGCTTGCGACACGATTTCGTGCAGCAGGGTTTCATAGCCGTATGTTCCGAAGGCCAGATTTCCGCCGCTCTGGTCCGCATCCACCCAGAAGTCGCCTACGCTGGTGCCGGGCGCGCGCGGCGAACCCTGATAGGCATAGGCCGCCACTCCCGATTGCGTAATTGCGGTAAAGGCAATCCGCACCTCACCTCGTGACGTTGCGTTGTCCGCCACTTCGATGAACTTTGGCGCAATATATTCGTCCCAGGTTTGCAGGGCCTGACGAAACAGATCGGCCTGTGCCTTGGTGAACGCAGTATAGCCGATGTCAGGTTCCGTACCGACCCCATAGCCGGGCCAGACCGAGCCCGCCCCCGGGATCGAGAACGTGAACTGGTTGGTTCCCAAAGAGAAGCCCGGCGCGCGCAAGCCAGCGTTGATCTGCGCAAACGAAAGTGGAGCGACTGTCATGGACTGCACCTTTTTCCCGATAGCCGTAGCCGCTGGATTGGGCGGGTTATTGCTGCTTCACGTGAAAATACCGTT
>JANYFO010000416.1 GCA_025362635.1 Gemmatimonadaceae bacterium
GTGCCCGCCGTTCCACCCGTGGTGATTGCGATGGTCATCGAGATGCCGGCAATCGCTACCGACGCGCCTGCCGCATCTGCGAGCTGCACCGACACATTCACCGTTCCACCTGGTGCGATCGGACCGGGTGTATTTGAAACCAATCGAATCTGTGTTGCCGACTGTGCCGTAAACGTCACCGGATTTCCGGTAATATTCAGGCCGCTCACGGTGGCCGTGAGTTGGTTTTGCGCGCCAATACCGAGTGTCCAACTTCCGACCGTCGCGTTACCCGAGGCATCGGTTGTTTGCGTCAGACCGGTGGCACTCCCCGAACCGTTGATTACGGCAAAGGTCACCGTTGCACCTAAGACCGCGTTACCATTTGCATCAGAGACGCGAACGCTTGGCCGCGTGACAACGTTTGTGCCTTGCAGACCGACCTGACTTTGGCCTGCGACAATGGCGACTGTGGCCGCCGCGCCAGCTGTTCCCGTCGCATTGAATGCAACGCTGCTTAAGCCCGGGGCCGTTGCCGTCACCGTGTTTGGTCCAACCGTGGTTCCCAGCATCCACGAGGTAACCGTCGCAACGCCGACGCTATTTGTGGTAACTGGCGACCCCGTGACCGCGCCACCGCCCGCTGACACGGTGAACGTGACAACAACGCCAGCAACAGGATTGCCGACTTGATCGCGAACAACGACGCTCGGCGAGTCACCGACAATCGTGCCGGCAGCCGCGCTCTGTAAAATCGATGAATTCGCGACCGACGAAACCGGTCGACCCGCATCGCCCGTGGCCGTAAACGTGACCGACGGAATGCCAAGCGAGCTGGCGACAAGCGAATTCGCGCCGGGGGAATCACCTAAAAACCACGCTCCGACCGTTGCCATTCCTGTCGCATCCGAAACTTGACGTCCGCTTACAACAGTGCCCCCGCCAGTGCCAATGGTGAAAGTGACCACCACACCGGAAACCGGGTTGTTGAAGATGTCACGCGCAATCACGGTCGGCGCGATTGCGACGGCCTTGCTGACCTGCGCGCGCTGATTGATTCCGGCCGAAGCAACGAGTTGCGATGCAGCACCCGCGGCGGCCGATGCACTGAAAACAACACTGCCCGCGCCGGTAGCAACCGCCGTCAATGAATTCGCGCCCGCAGTAGTACCAAGCAACCAACTTCCGACCGTCGCGACACCTTGTGCGTTCGTCAGCTGCGAGCCGCCGGTAATTGTGCCGCCACCAGCCGTGATGGTGAAGGCGACCTGCGCACCCACCACTGGATTGCCATTTGAATCGTTCACGCGAACGCTTGGCGGGACTGCCACAAACGTACCGACCGCTGCAGTCTGCGATGTGGCCGACGCCGCGCTGGCCGTCGATGCAGCACCTGCGGTTGCCGACGCGGTAAAAATGATTGGATTTGCCGTGATTCCGCTGTCTTCAACGCGCGCCGCCAAGGTCTGCACACCCGTGCCGGTGCCGAGTATCCAGCTCCCGACGGAGGCAGCGCCGGCCGCGTTCGTGCGCGCGACGCCTGAGGTCACGCGACCACCACCGGTGAGAACCGAAAACGTGACCGCAATACCCTCGACGGGATTGTTAAATGCGTCTGTCACTTTGACGCTTGGCGCGGTTGCAACAGACGTTCCCGCAACGGCGGTCTGGTTATCACCGGTAACACCCGCAACCGCTGCGGCTTTGCTGGCACCCGCAACGGCAGTGAACGTGGCCGACACGCCGCCCGACGTGGCAGTAAGCACATTCGAACCAGCCGTGCGACCTAAAGTCCACTTCGTGAACGCTACGCCATTTGCGTCGGTGACAGCACTAGAGGGATCTGTCACACCGCCGTTCGTGACGCTAAATGTGACCGTCGCGCCCGCGAGTGGCTGATTATCCGTACTGCGTACCGTCACTCGCACTGGATCAGGAAGCGTTGATCCTACCGGACCCGTCAGCGTGATCGCATTGGTCGCAGCAACACTACCAGCTGCAAGCGGTGCATTGACGATGGTTTCACCGCAAGCAGTGAGTGCAGCAAGTGCCGCTGCAACGAGGAAGCGCGCGATGGGCGCTCGGATTTGAATTGGCATGGATTAAATGGCCACCTGATCGCCGGTCGTGAAAACAAGAGTATTCCGAAATTCGGAACGCGATGCATCACAGTGTAACGCTGCACGTCCGAACGTAAAGGACACGTTAACATTATTTGTGACGCTTTACGCAGGGCGGTACGCATGAATTGCGCCATTGCGGTGTTGGCACGGCGCGTTACAACACGAGACTGCAGACGTAGGAATTATGGACGACAGTTTGGTAACAGTGCGTTCATACTACGCACAATCGTTTGCTGACCGGCACTCGCCGTTCGCGCGGCATTTTTTACCGGGCCACATGCCTCGTCAGGTTGTCCGGACATGGCATATGCATTGGCGAGCGCGATCCAGGCCAACGTGCTGTCCGATGAGGATGCGAGTCGTTTCATCAAGTCAAGTAATTCTGGTACACGTTTGGCCGCAGACGCTTCGTCCGCATTGGGGTCGATGAGTTTCGTCCGGATCTCGTCGAGTTTGCGCTTCGCTTCAAGTGCGTCGAGGCTAATCACCCCACCGTTGAGCGCTGCTTGCGTTGTTGGGGTGGCTGTTCCAGTCGGTTGTCCTGCACCGTTTACCGGCGGCGTTGCCAGGTCTTGCGCGGCCACCCCACGGATCGTCGGAGTACCGTTACTTGGCGTTAATTTCACTGATTTTCCACTGCTGAGAGCAGCTACATCTTGAGCGGCGACTTTGCTCTGCGCACTGTCAGTTGGTGCAGATGCGGTGACACGTTCCGCGCCGCGTTGCAGAAAGAACAATGTCCCGGCGGCGACGGCAACAACGCCCACCAGGCCGATCAGCACAGTGGATTTTTTGCGCGCGGCCGGAGTTAGGACGAGCGACGGGGCCGACGTCGTCATCGGTGTCTTCCCACCGATGAACGACGCGAGCGAGGAAGGACTGATCGCGTTCGCCGCCATCGTAATCGCGTTCGTGGACATTGGCGTTCGGCCACGAATCACTGAGGCTCCGGTCCACGCCTCCGTTGCGCCAACCAGCGCATCAGCGAATGCCATCGCCGACGGGGTCCGATCATTCGGTTCCCGAGCCAGCACATGATCAAACGCCGCCTGTACGTCTGCCGGCCAGTCCGTATCAGGGGCGGCGATGTTGAGCGGACGCGGATCTTCGATCAGACGCGCAGTCAAACTGCGCTCTGGCGTGGTGGCCGAGAATGGCAGCACGCCCGTGAGCATCTGGTAGGCGAGTAGTCCCAACGCGTACACATCGCTGCGTGCATCGAGGGGCTCGCCGAGCACCTGCTCCGGGCTCATGAACTCCGGCGTGCCGACGACCATGCCGGTACGCGTTAACTGCGTCTCCGCGCCGTCCACGGCCTTGGCGATGCCGAAGTCGACCACTTTGCTGCGATCAACGCCTTGCTCGTCGGTGATGACCAGAATGTTGTCGGGCTTAAGATCGCGATGCACGATGCTAATTCTGTGCGCCGCATCCAATCCCTCGGCAATCTGGTACACCAAGTTTGCCGCGCGCGCGGGGGGCAGTCGCGGTTCGTCGGCAAGGATTTCGCGCAACGTGCGCCCAGGGACGAACTCCATAGCGAGATAGACGAGACCCTCGCGTGTCTCGCCGAAATCGAACACGCGGGCCACTCGTTCATGTTCAATTTTCGCCGCATTGGCCGCCTCGCGATTAAACCGCGCCACCGCGTCTTGGTCTTTTACCATGCCCGGATGCAACACCTTAATCGCGGCCATTTGGGGCAATCGCACATGCTGCGCGAGGTACACGCGACCCATGCCGCCCTCACCAAGCAGTTTTTTGATGAGGTACCGGTCGGCGATCACACTGTCGACGAGATCTCCAGCAGCATCATCCGCTCGCAGCGTGGTGCCGTCGGCGGGGCAAAAAACGCTCGTGTCGGTATAACTGGTACCACAGACAGGACAGGTCTTGGGCATGGCGAGTGAAAAGGCGTACTATTGACGGCGTGACGGTTGCGGCACGACGTTATAACAGCTGGTTGACGATTCCATTCGAGAGGTGCCTGTATGTCTGTCGCTTTTGTTGCTGGCCGTCGTTGGCCAACCCTGATGTTGTCGGCGCTCACACTTGTGTCGGCACTGCCACTTTGCGCACAACGTCCCGCAACGGCCGATGCGCGTCCCACCGTTGCGGTGATGTACTTCACCAACTCCGCCCTCGTCGACAACGCCGCCTACGCGCCTTTGAGCAAAGGTATGGCCGAGATGCTGATCACCGAACTCGCGCAGAACGCCGGGGTTCGCGTTGTTGAACGTGATCGATTGCAGTCGCTGATTGAAGAGCAGAATCTGCAGAATAGCGACCGCGTGGACAAGGAGACTGCCGTGAAGCTTGGCAAGACACTCGGCGCGCGACATTTGTTGATGGGAAGCTTTGTCATCGACCCAAGGCAAAACATGCGCATTGACGTGCGCGCCGTGAACACGGAGACGTCCGCGATTGAGTACACCGAAACGGTGAGTGGCAAGGCCGACAAACTGCTGGAGATGGTGATGCAGCTTGGCGCGAAGGTGAACGCAGGCCTGAAGCTGCCCGCCATGAAAACTGCCAGCATTAGTGCGCCTGCTGCGGCCAATCCGAATCAGTTCAAAGCGCTCATGGTGATGAGCCGCGCGCTAGAAGCGGAAGACAGCAAAAACCCCGCGCAGGCGACGAAAGAGATGCGGTCGGCCGTCGCGTTATTACCAGAATCGGCGATGATGCAATCGCGCTTGGCTTCGCTGACCAAAAAATCGCAGTAAGCGTTCGTGTAACGCAGGACGCTGTGTAGCACGATAGTTCAAGCCCCCTGTCAACGTGTTGCTGACAGGGGGCTTGTTTTGTACGCCAACGATGCGTCGTTACCGCGCTCGTGACTGTTCTGTACCCGCGTGATCGGGCGGTGCCGTGGACGTTACGAGTGTGAAGCTCAACCCGATTGTACGCGCGGACGTAACGGTAATCGTGCATGTGTTACCGCTTGATGGACACTGCCCATCGAATGCGGCAATGACCGTACCGGGGCCGGGCGTTGCACTGATGGTGATCGTGCTCCCAAACGCGACCTGCCGCGTGCACGCGGATGCGCCAACCGCAGGGTCGTACGCACATGTGGTACCGCCTACGCTGACACTGCCGCGTCCATTGCCGGAAATGCTCACCGACACGGGCAGAGTTGCCGGTACGAACGTGACGCTGACGCTGGCGGCGGCCAGCATAGTAAAGCTGCAACTTGTCGTACTCGCGCAATCACCACCAAATCCGTTAAACAGCGAGCCGGAATTCGGCGAGGCGGAGACCACGACCGCCGTACCGATGTCCACTTGTTGCGTGCAGGTGACGATGCCTTGCTGCGACGTGTCGCCGGGGCACGAAAGTCCATTGGCGAAAACCGTTCCAGATCCACCGCCCGCGATCCGAATCGTCAATGGCACCTTGGAGCGATTAAATGTCGCGGAGATTGCCAGCGGCGCAGTGACGACGAAGGTGCAACTGGTTACGCCAGGCGCACACGGCGCACCAAATCCTGCGAAGACGGATCCCACCAGTGGACTCGCCCCGATGGTCAACGTCGTTCCAACGTCGACGAGACGTGTGCACGTTGCGTTGCCTTGCAAGAGCGCCAGGCTGCAGGTCGTGCTCGATCCGAGCTGCACCTGCCCTGCACCAAGTCCGGTGAGATTGACGGTGACCGCAACTTGTGCGCGTGTGAAGCTCGCAGACACCGAACGCGAGGCGCTCATTGTAAGGATGCACGGATCAGCTCCCGGGCAATCGCCGCCAAGTCCACCAAACGTTGCCCCATCAGCCGGCGCGCCGCTGACCGAAACAACGCGACCAATATCGACCAATTGCGAGCAGGTGGTGCTATTCTGCCCAAGCGTGAGCGTGCACGCGTTCGCGCCGTTCACGAGCACTGATCCCGCACCCGCGCCTGAAAGCGACAGCGTGAGCGTGACTTGACGACGCGAGAATGACGCATTGACCGAGCGCGCCGTGCTCATGTCGAGCGTGCACGTACTCGTTCCGCTACAGTCACCCGCGAAGCCGCCAAACTGCGACGCGCTTGTTGTGGACCACCCAATCGTGATACGTGCACCGACATCGAACAGAAGCACACACGTGGTGGCGTTTTGTCCTGTTGCAAGTGCACAAGCGGAACCACCGTCCACGAGAACGTTACCGCCGCCCGACCCCGACAGATTTATCGTCAGCGCAACCTGCCGTTTGTTAAACGATGCGGTCGCCGCACGCGCTTGCGTAAGCGTGGTCGTACACGTGCTGCCGCTCGCGCTCGCGCAGGCACCACCCCAACCGCCAAAAACCGATTGCGCATCAGTCGGGCTGGCGCTGAGGGTCACCGCGCTTCCGTGCAATGCCGTTTGTGCGCACATGCCGCTGCTCGCGTTGTTCGCGCGCACGCAATCGATGCCCTCGACGGACGTCACCCGACCAGCGCCACTACCGGCAAGCGTGATCGACAATGTTTTTTCGTCAAAAAATGCGGCTGTTACCGTGCGGCCAGCACCCGATGTTGATACCGCGCAACTGGCCGCAGCGCCGCTGCAATCACCAGACCAACCTCCAAAGACTTGACGAGAGGCTGCACCGTTCACGCCAGGCTCGGGCGATGCGGTGAGCACGACGCTTGTCCCATCCGCAACGTCCACCGCACATGTCCCGCTGAGGCTTGCAGCATTCAGTCGGCAGTCGAGTCCTTGCGGGCCGGTCACACGTCCGCGTCCATCACCGGCACCTGTCGACACGATCACACGCCGCATGGCGGTAAACACCGCACTCGCTTGTTGCGCTCGACTCATGATGACCTGACAGCTCGTGCCCACGCTGGCGCCAACACAGGCATCGCCCCACGTGGTAAACAGACTGCCGACGTCCGCAACAGAGGTGAGCGTCACCGCGGCGTCGCCCGGAAATGTGAATGCGCACGTGCCGCTCACCACCGCACCGACCACCCGACAATCGATTCCCACGGGGGTCGAACGGACAACGCCCGCTCCACTACTGTTGTTGCTGGATATCGTGAGCGCAGCAGGAGCACGCGCCACGTTAAGCGACACGTTCGTTCTCACGTTGGCCGTCGTCGCGGTGATGCGCGCGACGCCTACGCCAACAGTCGTAATGACGCCAGTGCCTGCGCCAATTGTCGCCACGCTTGGTGCATCAGAGAACCACGTTACGCTGCGATCGGACACCACAACATTTCGCGTGTCCTTGACCTTCGCGGCCAACGTGACGGCTTGTCCAAGGATGGCCTGAACTTGCGCACCCGGAGCGAGCACGGGGCCATCACCCACCGATACATCAATCGACGCGATATCGAATAACGTGACGGGATCGGCAACAGTTGTTGTCGCTCCCGGGGTCAGACGTAAAGGTCCGATCACCTGCTCGTCGACGACAATTCCGTTGAGCAAGAGCGCGATATTGAGCACGACGGGACAGGAGTTATCGCCCGAGTCACGCAACGGATCCGCCAAGCATGCCGCCACGTCCACTGGAATGGGAACGGACTGTGTTTCTGCACTACCCAACGGCAGTGTTTGCGAGGCGATCGTCACATGCGACCCATCTTTTCGCACATACGACGCGACCACCTTCAAGGTGACAACGTCAGCCGCAGTGCCGACCGACTTGGCAATCGATGCGGAGAACGCGATGCGCGCCGACGTGGCGTTCGCCGTCGAACCTGGCGTGACAAGCTTGGCGATGTCGCCACAGCTTGCGATGAGCAGCGCACACGAAGCCGCTATGAGGAAACGCGCGATTGTCGACATCAAAATTTCGTTACGATGACGAGCCCACTACTGACACCAACAAATGATTGTGATCCGGTGGCAAGGAGGGCCGCCCGTTGTATGAGGGAACCTCCCTGCGCCCGAATGTACGGTTGTACGGAGAGCATACCGAAGCGCGCGTTAAGTCCAACCGTGGCGCTGCCGCTCTTCACACCGGCGGTGGGCAATCCTTGATCCACGCCAAGTCCTGTGTGCCATCGACCGTCAGTTGCGAGGATCATATCGTTGTTCATCGAGATGGGGACCGTGGCACGCACACCTCCCTCAAAATAATGACCGCTGGAGCCTGACACAGTTTGACCGTCGCGCGCAAATGGGGCACGCCAGCGATATGCGGAATACACAATCAGATCACGGAAACGCGGTGCGGCGATTTGGAGTTGGGCATCAGAACTAAACACCGGACCAAGACGAACCGTCGCCGACGGCAACGTTGCGCTCGCGCTGTTGCGCAATTTGTCATCGGCAAAAACGTCTGCGGCGAACGCCAGGCTTAAACGGTTCGAGCCAATCACCCGATCAGCGCCAAGCGATGCGCGAATCACGCCGCCCGGCCGAAAATCAGCAGACGGCGCCCCAGCGGTAAGCGCCGCTACCGGTTGGTAACTACCACGGAATTCATATGAACCGCCCAGAGCGAGTCCCCATGCGCCGGCTTGCGCACCATAAACAACGCCAAGTGTTCCGCTCGGCCCGGCACCGACTGGAGAGCTGCCCAGGCCGAGTGCAGGTGCAGCCAGAACACGTAGCGTACTAAACTGCGACGAATTGAGTGCAGTGCGTCCGGTTGGCGCGTTCACACCGACGGTCATCACCACCGCATCATTGAGCAGGCGACCGGAAGCGCGAAGACGCACGTCGCTGAGTCCGCTCAACGCAGCGGTGCGCGTTCCGCCCGATGCCTTCGGATCGGTGTATGTGACCGTGCCGTATGCATAAAGCGTCGTAACATCGACGCGCCATCCGCCACCCAGAGGCGACGCGGCCGTCACGGGCAAACCAAATTGCTGTACCCGTGTGATTCGCGAGGAATCAAGACCAGCAAAGTTTGACTGAAGCAATCCAGCACCGCTAAACGAAACAGATTCAAAGATTGCTGCAGCACCAAGGCTATGGTCACCCAACAATCGTTCTTGCGCGCGCACAACGGCCGGATTGACTGCGAACGCGAAGGCGCTAATAAGCGCAGACGGAAGCACCATGGTGCGTCGCGTGATACCGACATCGACAATCACGGACGCTTGACCGTGATGACCACAGTGACCACGCTGCTCGGAAAGGCTGGATCGCCCGGGCCACCCTGTGGTCGCGTGAGACTCGTAATAAGGTCGAGTGGGCGATTAAGGCGATCAATCGCGCCCGCGACCGGCGCGTCAATTTTGCGAACGCCCGGGAGTAGCGTGGGGGATGCTCCCGCGGCCTGTGCGAGCACTTTCATCTGCCCGGCGCGATCGCCGGCGGCTTGAAATGCCGGATCAAATGCAACGGCACGTTGAAATTCATCAAGCGCTCGCCGGCGGTCACCGCCCAATTCAGCTTGGACACCACGACCGTAAGCGGTGAGCGCTTTCAAACTGCCAGTCGGTCGTGCCTCAACAAGGGCGCGCTCCGCTGGTGTGAGCGTGACCCCGAGTGCATCGAAGAGTCGAAACGCCATCGCCTTCTCCGCGTCGAGTACGTTGGCCAGCGGCGCACGTGCATCAAGCGCCTGCTGCAGTGTACCGGTCTCCACGTCCGCGATACGCACGGAAAGGCGCAATTCTCCTTTCGCGAGCGTGTCCAGCGTTCCGAAGACCAACCGTCGCGCCCCCAGCAGTTTGCCCGCTCGAGGGGCGCTCGCCAAATCAACGCGTCCTGTTTTCGCCAGATCAAGCTCTTGGAGCACGTCAGCCAAGCGCGCGCGCTCAACAAGCTGCAATTGCCCGCTCCGCGAGAGGTCGGTGGTAAGCAGGTCAGCAATTGCGTATCCCAGCGCCGTGAGCGTGGCACTGCCACCAGTCATTCGAAACGGCGTGACGCCGAGCGCGCCGCTCGTTGTCCCCGAGCCCTTCTCGCGAGCCACAGCGGCGGCGAGCGACGGGTCGCCGTCGGTGCGCATTGGCACCTGTGGAGCGTGCACTCCAGCGGATGCGCAGGCTTGCAACAAACCGGCACAGGCGAGCGCTGGCGCTCGAAAACGACGGGTCGAAATCATGGAAAGCAAACTCGAGAGCACGGCATCGGGCACGAGGAAACGCAGGGCGGCGGACGGTTAACCGCTGATCACACTAGAAGGTGATCTTCAACGCCCGACGCGTCAAGAAACATGTGACGCTCGCGTCGCGAATGGCGGCGCTTCAGCCGCCTGATGCGACCATTTCCAACGCTTCCCAGCGCTCAATCAGCGATGCGAGGGTGCGGTCCAGCGTTGCCAACCGAGCGTTGACATCTAAAATCGCCGCCCCATCGCGCAGCACGGCTGGGTCCGCAAGGCGCGCGTACAGCTGCTCCCGAGCGCGCTCGTGCGCGTCAATCTGTTCAGGAAGCGCGGCAAGTTCGGTGATTTCTTTGTACGACAATTTTCGTTTTTTGTCGGATTTTGGAACCGACACAACCGCACTTGCCTTTAACG
>JANYFO010000419.1 GCA_025362635.1 Gemmatimonadaceae bacterium
CGTGGACGTCGACCCGGTACGGAAAATGTCGCGTTCGCGGTGGGTCTCGCTACCGCCGCAGAATTGATACTCGCCGAGCAGGCGCATGAGCACGCGCGACTCTCCGCATTACAGTACATGCTCGAATCACTACTGCGCGAGCGCATTCCAGACGTTGTCGTGCATAGCGCTCGCGCCGCACGCGCGCCGCACATCACGAACGTCTCGATTCCGGGAACAGATAGTGAATCCATGCTCATGGCGCTCGATCTGCGCGGCATCGCCTGCAGCGCTGGCTCGGCCTGTCAGAGCGGCAGCGTTTCAGCATCGCACGTGTTATCGGCGATGGGCGTCTCTCCTGTACTCACCAACGCCGCACTGCGTCTCTCGTTGGGCTGCTTGAGTGACGAGGCCAGCGTGGCCCGCGTAGTTGACGTGCTGGCCACACTCGCCGCGAAGGCTCGCGGTACTCGCGTGCCCGCAGTTACGTGAGCACGTACGTGAGCCCGTGGGAGGTGTCGTCAGCAATGCCACCGGGCGGACCACAGCGTGGTGAACGTGTTCTCGTCGCCATGTCGGGCGGAGTGGATTCTTCGGTCGCGGCAGCACTGCTCGTTGAACAAGGCTGTGACGTTGTTGGCGTCACGATGAAGCTGCACGAGGACGGGCGTGATGTACCGGACCGCCCGTGTTGTTCGCTCGACTCAACGAGTGATGCGCGTCGTGTGTGCGAAAAGCTGGGCATTCCACACTACGTGACCAACCTCGTTGATCGTTTTGGACACGATGTACTCGCCGATTTCGTGAACGAGTATGCGCGCGGTCGCACGCCAATTCCGTGCGTACGGTGTAACACGTTTACCAAATTTCACGATCTGTTGCTGAAGGCCGACGCGATTGATGCGCACTGGTTGGCTACTGGCCATTACGCGCGCATGACGGCGTTTAATGGACATGCGTCGCTTATGCGCGGACTCGATCCTGCGAAAGATCAGAGCTATTTTTTGTGGGGAATAGATCGATCGGTGCTGGATCGACTTGTGCTTCCGATCGGTGGTCAAACGAAAGCAGAAACGCGTGCGATGGCGCGACGGTTTGGCTTACGTACCGCCGAAAAAATGGAGAGTCAAGATATTTGTTTTGTGCCGGACGGCAATCATGTGCGCGTGTTGGAGGAGCATCTTGGCGTCGATGCACCGGCACTCTCGCGCGGACCGCTGCGTTTGCATTCTGGTGAAGTGATTGGCGAACACACGGGCTTTGCTCGCTACACGATTGGCCAACGCAAAGGTCTGCCAGGTGGCTTTGCCGAACCAATGTTCGTCGTGGAAATAATTCCGTCGGAACGCGCCGTTGTGATAGGTCCACGTGAAGCATTGCTTGGTCGCGGGCTCGAAGCGCGTGAACTCAACTGGCTCGCTGAACCGCCCAAAATCGGTGACAGTGTGCACGTACAGGTACGGAGCCGGGCGCGTGCTGTTCCCGCGACCGTGGTGCAGTTGGATAACGAGGCGATTGAGCTCGCGCTTGACGAAGCGATTCCGGCCATTTCACCGGGGCAATCCATGGTACTATTTCACGACGCGCTGGTGCTCGGTGGTGGCGTGATTGAGCGAGGTGTGCGCAACGATTTAGCGACGTCCGCGCAGCGGATACGTCGAACATTGCAGATCGTCACGGCATAACACGTACGATAGACCTGTGCTTGCGCTCGGCTAAAAGCCAAACCCTACCGACCACGTGACAATGTGGCGTTGACGCGGCGACGCGCCATTTGCATCGCCCAGTCGAACGAAGTACCCAATGTCTCCACCCAATCCAAATGCCGGCCACACGTGCAACGATGTGCCCACATAGGTCCGCATGCGTGTGGCGCCGAGCGGCGCGCCGAACGTGCGGAGGACATCGGCCGAAAGCGCGAGGCCCGAGCCGTTTGGCCCTTTCGATTGCGCAAATCCAATCGATCCGCGCGCACCACCGAGACCCAACTTCGCCGCGCCGAACGCGCAGTAGTCGCTGCTGTGTTCACTCATGCCTTCGCGTACAAGGCCACCGCCAAACGCGAGCGCGAGCTTTTGTGGCGCACCAAACGTGATGCCGCCCAGGCATCGATCCAACTTCCAATGCGCGTCGGTGCGGACGCTGTCAGAGACGACGTGCGTTGTAGCGGCCACTGTAGTCGGCTGCGCGCCGACGCGCGACGCGACGCAGAGCACAAGTACCGTGGCGAGCACCGACATGCAACTACGCGCACGCTGCATCAAAATTTCAGCCCGCCAGCATCTGCAAAATCGCGCATCGCCTTGTCCTGCGCGTCTGACTGCTTCTCAGGTACCGTGATCGTAACCTCGACCATAAGATCACCCTTTTTCCCATCCTTTTCGATAC
>JANYFO010000424.1 GCA_025362635.1 Gemmatimonadaceae bacterium
CGTCGAGCCAGTTCGGCTTCTTCTTCTCGCGAGATCAGCGGATACGCGCTGATGTCTCGCAGGTATTGGTCGAGCGACCCTTCGTCGTACGTGGACGCTTTCTTTTTCGACGATGTGACGGCCATGAGGACAGCGGCTCGTAGAACGGTAGGCGAGGCGGACGGCGGGGTCGCGCGTGGAGGCGCGGGTGCCACGGACAATACGTACGGTGAACTTTTGTGGAAGTCTACGTCAACGCACCACGTTTCCTACACGCCCCCACCGAATACGCGTGAGCCAAGGCGCAAGCGCGGCAGAATCTGGCGTGAAGCTGTAGTACACAACAAGTGGAGTGCCACGCAATAAACTATCGGGGACGAAACCCCAGTAGCGACTGTCGAGCGAATTGTCACGGTTGTCGCCTAACACAAACATGTGACGCAAGGGCACCACCAACGGCCCCCAATTATTACGCGACGGTCGATACCCACCACTCAACGGTGTATCGGCAGCCGACGCAGTATTCACGAGATAGCCGCGCTGCCAGCGAAAGTCTTCGTTTACGGGATCAACGCCTGGCTCAGAGTGCACGACGTACTGCTCAACGAGACTCGCACCGTTGCGTGAAAGCACCCCCTCGCGCATGGACAGCGTGTCACCTGGAAGTCCAACCAACCGTTTGACAAAATTTTTGCTCGGGTCAACCGGCCAGTCAAACACCACGACGTCACCCAGTCTCGGTGAACGAATAGCCGGCAATCGTTTGCCCGTAAATGGAAATTCGGCTCCATAGACCAACTTGTTGACGAGCAGGAAATCGCCCACCAATAACGTGTGCTCCATACTGCCCGACGGAATCTTGTAGGCTTCCACGAAAAAAGCCCGGAGCACCAAAAACAGCAGCACGGCCGCTGGAAAAACCTTCGCCCATTCCCACAACCACGAGAGACGAAGCGGATGCGCGGTACGTGTGCGACCGTTGGCCGCTCGCAGCGCTGCTGATCGCACGGCTTCGTCACGATCAGTAATCGTGGGCACCGTGCGCGGCCCTTCGGGTGGAGTCACTACCGGACGATCCATCGGCACTTCATTCGCTGTCGTCGGGGACACTGCGCGCCTCTCGTTGAATAAAGCTGTCGCGCGGGCACCGTCAATAGTTGTCTATCTGTGCACGCTGCAATACGCCAGAATAGTCGACGTATCCCACCTTCGTCTCCGAATAAAATGCGTACACTTCCCAGCCGCCCTCACGATGACCGTTCCCCGTTTCCTTCACACCACCGAACGGCATGTGCGCCTCGGCGCCAATCGTTGGCGCGTTCACGTAGGTGATCCCGTTATCGAGATCCTGCAGCGCACGAAACGCGACGTTCACGTTGGACGTATATACCGACGACGAAAGTCCGTAGCGCACGTCATTGTTCACCGTAAATGCTTCGTCGACGCTCGACACTCGAATGACGGACAGTACCGGTCCAAAAATTTCTTCCTGCTCCAAACGTGAGCCCGCCGTCACACCCGTGAAGATGGTCGGCTCAAAGAAAAATCCGCGCTCGAGCGATCCCCCGTTCAACACACCGGACGCACGGCGTCCCCCAGTGCGCAACGTGGCGCCTTGGCTTAAGCCGATTTGTACATAGCGCTCAACCTTCTCGCGCGATGCCGCATGCACCAACGGACCAACATCGGTCCCAGCCAAACGACCGTCGCCTAATCGAAGCGCCGTTGCACGCGCCACCAGCTGATCGACGAACGTGTCGTGAATCCCCGCTTGCAAAATCAAGCGACTCGTGGCCGTACACCGTTGCCCGGTCGTACCGAAGGCGCCCCACAACACCCCGTCGATCGCGAGATCAAGATTCGCGTCATCAAGCACTATTTGCGCGTTCTTGCCTCCCATTTCCAGCGAGAGTCGTTTGTGCATGCGGCCGCACGTTTCGCCAATCGAGCGTCCGGTTTCCGTTGATCCGGTAAACGAAATCACAGGAACCAACGGATGTTTGACGATGGCTTTCCCGACTGCACCCATTCCGTGCACGAGCTGAATCACGTCCGGTGGCAATCCGGCTTCGAGCAATATTTCCACGAATACCGTCGCGGTGTGCGGTACATCTTCTGCGGGCTTGAGAATGATCGAGTTTCCGCAGAGCAACGCCGGGAATGCCTTCCACGTCGGAATCGCTAACGGGAAATTGAACGGCGTGATCAGTCCGCACACTCCAATCGGACGTCGCATACTCATCGCCCATTTCTCCCGCAACTCACTCGGCACCGTATGACCAAACAGGCGGCGACCTTCCGTTGCCGCGTAGTACGCGGTGTCGATGCCTTCCTGCACGTCACCGCGCGTTTCCGCGAGCGGCTTTCCCATCTCGCGCGTCATCAGTGTCGCTATTTCTTCTTTGCGCGCCGCGAGTAAATCACCAACCCGTCGCAGCACATCACCGCGCGCTGGTGCGGGTGTGTTTTTCCACCGCGCAAACCCGCGCACCGCGCTTTGAACAGCGCGCTCCACATCTTCAACGCCGGACGCAGGGAATCGACCAATCAGATCATCTTGATCGGCCGGATTGCGATTGTCGAAATATTCGCCCGTTACGGGCGCGACCCACTGGCCGCCGATAAAATTCTGAAACGTCGTCATCCCCAAACCTACTCAATTAAGCGCGCGGCGTGCTCGGTGCGGGATTCGCCGGTGGTATCAGGGTTGGCGCGGTATTTGGTGCGGATGGCGGCGGTGACCCCACCTCACATTGCCAGTGCGCGCCCCGCAGCTCCGTAGGTATCACGTAGCCAATCCGCGGCAGCACTTCCCGCGCGCCCAGCAGCACGCCCCAGACAATGACGAGTAATGAGGCGAAGTGCGCGACGCCCAGTCGGTGACGCCATGTGCCAACCGCACTCCAGACGCCGAGGAGTGCAACGGCGCCAGTGGCGGCGGTGAATCCGATGAGCGGCCAGCCGCAATGACCAGCGAATGGCCAAAACATCAGCCCCGCCGCCGCCGCAACGGCGATCAACACTTTCACCCATCCGCGCCACGTTCCAGTGGGAGACGCGGTTGCGGACGTTGTGGATACGCGTGCGGACGGCGCGCTTGCAACAGTTGGCGACGATTTTCCGGGTGGCAACGCCTTCCCCGGCGCTATGGGCTTCGCCAGCAACTGATCGTCAGAGACGGACGCTAGTTGCTTGTCGATTTTCGCGAGTTCTGCTTCCCAGTTGCGATCAGTCATGATGGCGTTGTCTCAGGCGGGCGCGCTTTCGCGAGTAAGACCATATCGCTCGATTTTTTTATAAAGATTCGAACGCGGCATGTCGAGGCCGCGCGCCGTCTCTGACACGTTCCAGTCATAGGCGCGCAATTTGCTCAGCAAGAACGCGCGGTCGGCGGCGTTTTTAAAGTCTTCAAACGTATCGCAGTCCGCCAGTCCACCCAACGCCGCTGGTTCTACGGCGCGACGTCCGACGAGTCGTTCAATATCCGCTTCGTTGATGGTCGGGCCGTTCGCCAAGATGACCAAGCGCTCTACGGTATTGCGCAACTCGCGGACGTTACCGGGCCAATCCAACTCGGTCAACCGCAGGAGCGCATCGTCCGTAATACTGCGCACGGGAAGTCCGTCACGCGCCGCCAGCTGCTGTAAAAAGTGGACGACCAACATCTCAACATCCTCGCGCCGCTCGCGCAGTGGCGGCACGGCGATTGGCACAACATTGAGTCGATAATACAGATCTTCGCGAAAACGACCCGCCGCGATTTCTTCTTCGACATCTTTGTTCGTTGCTGCGAGTACGCGGACATCTACTTGAATGGGCTTGTTGCCACCGATGCGCGTGACCACACCGTCTTGCAGCACTCGCAACACTTTCGCCTGCGCGGCGAGTGACATGTCGCCAATCTCATCGAGAAATAGTGTGCCGTGATCGGCTTGCTCAAACTTTCCCGCGCGATCCGCGATGGCGCCGGTGAACGAACCCTTCATGTGACCAAACAATTCGCTTTCGATCAACTCTGACGGAATGGCGGCGCAGTTGACTTCGATAAATGGTTTGCGTGCGCGCGTCGAACCGCGGTGTAACGCACGCGCGACCAGCTCTTTACCCGTGCCGTTTTCGCCGGTAATCAGCACGCGCGCCGGCGTACTCGCCACCTTCTCGATGCGTTCGAGCAACGCCCGCACCGCATAAGTGCGTCCAACAATCTCGTAACGCGATTCAACCGTGTGTCGCAATCGCTCATTTTCTTCCGTGAGCGTGCGCTGTTCAAGCGCATTGCGTAACAGCACCAACACGCGATCGGTATCGAGTGGCTTTTCGAGGATATCGTATGCACCTAACTGCGTTGCTTCAACCGCCGTTTGAATCGTTGCGTGTCCCGAGATCATCACGACCATGGCGCGCGGATCAAGCTGTCGTAAACGTTTCAAGACTTCGAGGCCGTCCAGCCCGGCCATCTTCACATCAAGAAAAACCAACTGCGGCTTAAACTTCTCGTACTCCGCGAGCGCGTCGATTCCACCCGTCGCGGTGCGCACCTCGTACCCCTCGTATTCCAAGAGCTGACCAAGCGCTTGTCGAATACCCGGTTCGTCGTCAACTACGAGGATGCGCAAAGGGCTCATGTGTGTTTAGCGACTGTTCAAAAGGAACCTCAGTGACGTATACCCGCGCTCGACGAAAAATGCACGCGCTGCACTCGGTGGACCAGCCGCAAGGGCTACGGCACCGCCCTATAGAGCGTGACCCGTCCGTTCATCACGCGCACATCGGCGATGGCCGTTGGAAGGGGCAATGGAATGGCGTTGTCGGCAATGGAATCTTTCGCAGTTGCCCGCTTAAATGATTGCAGCACGGTTGGAATCAGACGCGTTGGCAGATCAATTCCTTTTAGTCGTACGTCGCGAACACGAAACTGTGCGAGACCGGGCCGCACGACGTCGAGTGTGCCACCAAGCTGCACGGTATCGCGCGCATTGAGCGTCGATCCAATCAACGCACCGATGGCGCCAGTTCCCGCGAAATCGCGCAACTCCACGACGGCGCGCACCAGCAACTCGTCGCCGCTGATGGCAATTTGCGCGCGCGTTGCTGAACGCGGCAGTTCGCGTTCGAGGCCGGCGATGAGCAAGCTCGCTAACTGGGGTGCGGTCAGCGTCACAAACGCGGGGCCGTCGCGTCGGCTCAGTTGTCTGAGCGCATCCACGTCACCCGTTGGCGCATCGTCGAGCGACGTCCAGGCGATTGGGCGCGCGCGCGCATCGTCGGCGCTCTTGGGCGAGCGTAACGACTTTGCGCCTTTTCTCACTTGCTCGCTCAGTGCCGTCCCCGCACGCTGGGCCGAACGTGTGAGGTCGGCCGGCACACGATCTCCGTACATTGACCATGCGATAATGCCGCCAACTGCGACCACGGCGAGACATCCAACGCGGGAAAGACAGCCCATAATGAAGTGGAGCGAAAGGGAGCAACGGAAGTCGCGTGCTCTGGCAAGCTAGTGCCGTGGGCGTGGGTCGATAGGCGGAGTGCTGTTGGCGGGGTCAGTTGGCGGGGGTCAGTTCTATGTCGGGCACCACAGGGCGATAGCGCAGTGCTTCGCCCACGTGGGTGCGCGTCACCGCATCGAGATCATCGAGATCGGCGATCGTGCGCGCGACGCGCAAGACGCGGTGATACGCGCGCGCGGACAGGCGCAGTCGATCCGCAGCGCGAACGAGGAGTGCGCGCGCGTCGCCATCAAGCCGCGCTGTTGGCGCGACAAGACGCAACGGTGCCGATGCATTGGTGATCCCCACTTGCAGTGCGTGCGATGCACCCGCGTCGGTGTGCGTGTAGCGCGCGCGTTGTCGGTCGCGCGCTCGGATCACACGATCACGGACAACCACGGAACGGTCGGCCGAATTGTGCGACGCTAACTGTTCTGGTGGTACGCGCTGTACCGGCACATGCAAATCGATGCGATCCGCCAGCGGCCCCGAAAGGCGCGCGCGATGTCGCTCCAGTTCGGCCACGGTACAACGACAGTGTCGATCATCGCTGCCGGCGTACCCGCACGGACACGGGTTGCTTGCGGCGATCAGCGAAAACCGCGACGGAAAACGAATGGCTCCCAGGGCGCGGGCAATTACCACGACGCCGTCTTCCAGTGGTTGGCGCAACGCTTCGAGCGTACTGCGTGGGAAGAGTGACAGTTCGTCGAGAAACAGCACACCACGATGCGCGAGACTCACTTCACCGGGACGAGGCCAACTCCCACCACCGACGAGCCCCGCCGTGGAAATGGAATGATGCGGTGCGCGAAACGGACGGTGCGGCCGCGACGCAAACGGCGCACCGGACGTGGTCAGCAACCCGGCGACAGAATGAATGGCTAGCACTTCGAGCGCTTCTTCGTCATCAAGCGGTGGTAGAATGCCCGGTAGTCGTCGTGCGAGCATGGTTTTGCCGGCACCCGGCGGACCATGCAACAACAAGTTATGCGAGCCCGCTGCAGCAATTTCGAGAGCGCGCACGGCCATCTCTTGTCCCACCACGTCGCCCAATTCTGGCGTGTCGAGGACCAGCGGTGCTTCGGATCGCCGTCGTGTTTCTGCCCTTAGCAAACCGCCACGCAATGCGGCCACAAGTTCACCTAACGTGCGCGGTGCGGTTGCGCGCGACAGCGGCACGCACAACGCCTCTTCCAGATTGTCCGGTGGAACGATGAGCAGTGCGTCACTGGTCGCCGCAACGTGCCGCGCCACAGCAAGCACACCGCGCACAGCGCGCAGTTGCCCATCGAGACCGAGTTCGCCAATCGCACACACGCCCTGCAACGCATTCAATGGAAGCTGCCCACTGGCGGCGAGCAGAGCGAGGGCGATTGGAAGATCAAAAGCGGTGCCTGTTTTTGGGGTGTCGGCAGGCTGGAGGTTGACTGTGATCCGTCGCGGCGGAATGACAAACCCCGAGTTGGCCAACGCCGCCCCGACGCGGTCGCGGCTCTCCTTCACTGCAGTCGCCGCAAGTCCAACGAGCGTCCACTGCGGTAGCCCATTGGCTACATGCACCTCTACGACAATGTCGAGGGCGTCAATTCCGAGGACGGCGGCGGAGGCAGCGGCTGCAAGCATGACGACATCGTACCGTGACGTGCGCGACGGCCCATCACCATTTTATGGCGGGCGGTGACGCGCTATTGCGCGTGGTCAAAAATGACAAATCATTCAATTGCAGCTGACGGTGGCGCTTTTCGACCGCATGATTGCTGCGAGCGCGATGCACCGCACGACCTTCATCACAATGAATTCCGAAGGCCTGACGTACGCGGTCGACAGACCACTGCTCACGCAGTGAATCATCGATCTTACGCGTTTGCATCAGATCACGTTCATTTGACAGCTTTTCATTCGAGGCGTACGTTGTTCGGTCACAGTGTGACCGACGCCACGATAAAGTTTTGTAGTGAGATATCGGTGTGCCTCGCTCCCACCACACGACCGCTCCATCGGTTCCCGCAGCGAGCAATTCGGCCCCCACGCCTTTCCACTCAATTGTCTGCCTCATTGCGCCCGAAGCGACCATCCGCGCCAGGACTCGCTGATTACCACTCCCCGGTACACTGGATGATGAAGAAACGAGTACTCGCGGTGCTGATAGGCACGCTCCTGTGCGCCACAGAGGCGACGGCACAGCATGACGAGGGTCCCGGCGAGGATGGGCAGGACGATGCTGGACGCGCTGATCCCCAGCTGCTGCAACGGGAACGGCGTGTC
>JANYFO010000435.1 GCA_025362635.1 Gemmatimonadaceae bacterium
GTTTGCGCAATTCGACGTACTGCAATTCCGGATGCACGGCGAGCGCAGTGTTCGACACCAAGGTCCACGGCGTCGTGGTCCACACTAACAAACGGCGACGGACACCGGGCGTGGGCTGCCCGTGCGCATCAAGCAGATCGAGCGCCACATAAACACTTGGCGCTTCGACGTCGTCGTAGCCCTGTGCAACCTCGTGACTCGACAACGCGGTGCCACAACGCGCGCAGTACGGCAGAATTTTATGCCCGCGAAACAACAACCCTTTGTCGTGCAGTGTGCGAAGTGCCCACCACACGCTTTCGATGTAATTGTTGGAGTACGTGACATACGGGTTGTCATAGTCCAACCAATACGCCGTACGCTGCGACAACTTTTCCCATTCGCCGCGATACTTCCACACGCTCTCGCGACACCGACGATTGAATTCGGCGACACCCACCTGCTCGATCAGCTGCTTGCCACCAAGCTTCGCGATCTGCGCGGCATCCGCTCCGTCACGCGCCGCCGCTTCGCGTTGCTATTCCTTCTCAACTTCAATCTCTACAGGCAGCCCGTGCGTATCCCACCCTGCTTTGCGCGGCACAAAGTGCCCTTGCATGGCGCGATGACGGCAAAACAGATCTTTGATCGTGCGCGCAAACACGTGATGAATGCCGGGGCGACCATTGGCCGTGGGCGGCCCCTCAAAAAAGACAAACGGCGTCTCATCTTTATGCAATTCCTGCACACGCTCAAAGAGGTGCTCATCATCCCAACGCGATAAGAGCTCGCGTTCGAACGCGTCAGCGCCAAGATCTGGGAGCAACGGGTACAACGGTGCCGTCATGAGGATCGTGTGTGTCAAACGTGATGAGAAATGAACTACAATTGCGCGAGAACACCCTTCACGACGGCCGCAAGCTTTGGTTCAGCGGCACGCGCAACGGCAATAATTTGTGCAATACTGGACGGTTCAAGCGCATCCGGCAAACACTGATCGGTGAGAATCGACAACCCGAGTACGCGCATACCACCGTGTCGCGCCACGATCACTTCAGGCACCGTAGACATCCCGACCACGTCGGCACCGACCGCGCGCAGAAAGCGATATTCCGCCCGTGTTTCGAGGTTGGGCCCCTGCACCGCCGCGTAAACGCCTTCGCGCAACGTAATCCCATTGGCAACCGCCACCGCGCGCGCGATTGTGCGCAGGCCCGCATCATACGGTTCTGACATATCCGGAAAGCGCGGACCCAGCGCGTCATCATTCGGTCCGATCAGCGGATTGTCGCCGAGCAAATTCAGATGGTCCGCGATAAGCATGATGTCACCCGGAGCCCACAGTGGATGCATACCACCGCAAGCGTTGCTCACGATTAACGTTTCCGCACCGAGCGCTCGTAACACGCGCACAGGAAACGTGACCTGTTGCAGTGAATAACCCTCGTAGCGATGAAAGCGCCCCTGCATTGCCACCACCGTCCGCCCGGCCAACGTGCCGCACAGCAGTCGGCCCTTATGCGTTTCAACGGTGGAAAGCGGAAAATTGGGAAGTTCGCTGTAGTCGATCACGGTGTCGACCTGCATCTCGTCGGCGAGCGCGCCGAGTCCGGTGCCGAGAATGATGGCGACATCGACCGACCGGTTGAAGCGCGCACGGACGGCCTGTGCGCACGCTTCAATGCGCTCGCGCGCATGCAAGCCAAGGGATGGGTTCGCGAGTCCGACCGCTTTGTGTTCCTGCGTGTATTGCAGCTGCGGAAATGATTCTGGTGCGTTCATAGTTCGTCGACCACATCAAGCCAGGATGGCGTTGGCGCAGGTGCGGCGCGCAAAGCATCGCGCAGTGTCTCACGCACCGTTTCACGGGCTAACCCAAACGTTGGCACCGGTTCGTCCTCGGCGGCCTGCAACTCGTTGAGCTGGCGTTCGAGGTGATTGCGCAACTGCAAGAGATAGGCGCGACGCGCGCGCCACAACTGCTGCAATTCTTCTTCCGCACGACGTACATCCTCGCGCACCTGCTGAAGCGACTTGTCCGCTTCCGCTTGAGCCTCACGCACGATCAAAAGCGCTTCGCGTTCGGCCTGTTGACGAATTTCTCCACGCAGCTGCTGTGCGCTGACGAGCGCTTCGTTGAGCGCCTTGTCGCGATCACGAAAGGCACGCAACTGTTCGTGGAAGCTCCGCGCTTTCGCGTCAAGCTCTTGGTTGGCCCGCGAGAGTCGCTCTAACTCCTCGGCGACCTGATCGCGGAACTGATCAACGCGCGCGCGATCATAGCCACGCAGCGCGTTGCCAAAATCGTAGCGCCGGACATCCAGCGCTGTCAGATGAAAGGCGTCGTCCGTCATGCACACTCCCGGAGTTGCGCGCCGCGAAGGAATCGAAAATACGTCACGACGGTGCGCATACGCACTACGGACGCGAACCAAACAGGATGCTACCAAGGCGCACATGCGTTGCGCCCTCTTCTACCGCAATCTCAAAGTCACCCGACATCCCCATGCTCAGGAGCGCCGCTGGATGTCCAGCGATCCGCAAGTCGTCACGCACGCGTCGTGTGTCTGCGAA
Organism: Gemmatimonadaceae bacterium; assembly: GCA_025362635.1. Lineage (GTDB taxonomy): Bacteria > Gemmatimonadota > Gemmatimonadetes > Gemmatimonadales > Gemmatimonadaceae > Gemmatimonas. Next base: position 2,554 of record JANYFO010000435.1, read on the forward strand.
GACTTGCCGCAACACAGACTCGGCAGCTTCGTACGGCGCCAACGTCATCGCGCCGCACACACGCAAATGCGTAAGCCGATGCAGCGCTGCGGCAACCGAAGAAATATCGGTGACTGCAAAGCCACTTTTACTGGATTCGCCACTCACGTTGACCTGGACCAGCACCTCGAGCACAACTCCTCGCTCGCCCGCCGCCGCGTTCAGCGCTTCCGCGAGACGCAGGCTATCCATGCCATGCACGAGTGAAAACTGTGTTGCGGCCTTCGCTTTGTTGCGCTGCAGATGACCGATCAAATGCCAGCGCACCGGAACCTGTACGCGAGACATTTTGGATTCCGCCTCCTGCACGCGATTTTCACCAATATCCGCGATGCCGGCGGCCCATGCGGCATCCACTGCCTCGGGACCGTGCGTTTTTGTAACCGCAACGAGCGTGACAGCTTGACCGATACCGCCGCGAGCAACTGCGTGGGTGATGCGCTCGCGCACCTCCCGTACACGTTCGGCGAAGCGCGCGTCAACCATCTTCAACGGCTGCGTCAACGCACCCGCCGCACGCGCGTCCGTGCTGCCCGCCGCATCAGCCGAGATACGGTCCGAAAGTGGCATAGCATATAAGGTTAGGGGCCGTTACAGGCTGACACAAGTAACGGATCGGCGAGGCTCAGAATGTGCGAACAACGCAGTAACGACTGAATCTGCTCGATGGCGCCGTCAGCGCCGTCAGGCAATGCAGCGAGAGATGTCGGCGGCACCAATTCTCTCGCGCGCGCCAACGCGAACTGGTCGAGCGCAACAGTTCCGCGCGGCACGAGTAGCGACGGCTGATAGACGAGGCCTTGTAGTGCCCAGCCCATTGTGGAGTCCAACGCGACGCGCTGCGCCCGGTCGACGAGGGCACTAACGCGCAGCGGCCGTTGCAACGCGCGTGCGCGTGCGGCGACCGAGGCTAACGCCGCATCCAGCCCCGACCACGACGCTGCGTTTGCGATGGGCAGCAGGCCATGGCGCGCGGCCAGCTGTTCGCGATACCACCGCGCACCAAGAAGCGGCGCCGTCACAATCGTCACGTCGGTGCGATAGCCTTCAACCTGTTGCAAATACCACAACGGGAATGTGTCGTTATCGCCCGCCGAAATAAGAATTCCGTTGGTTGGTACGGCGTCTAACAACAGCCGCGCAAAAATGCGCGGCAGCGAGGCAATGGGTTCGCGATGCCGATCAAGCACAGGTCCATTCGCCACTAATGGCACCGCGGCAAACACGAGTATGCTGCTTGCCAAGGCACTGGGTATGCGCCGCGCAAGTTTCGCCGAAATCGACACAAGACCGACGCCTGCGAGCACGCCCCACGCCCAAAAACCAAGCACAAAAAAGTAGTCACGCTCCCGCGCTTCGTGGACGGCGTCGGCCGATACAATGCCAACACCAAAACTTGGACCCACACGCATGTTCAGCCAGAACGCCACACCGATCGTGCCGCATGCGAGGAGCGCGAGCATCCCGCGCGCTACGCGCGGATCATGCCGCCACAATGGCTTCACGCCAAGCACGGCGAGCCACACCCACAGGATCGACAACGATGTGCGCGCCCACGATGGCGCGGCAAACGGATGAAGACCAAACGCGACTTGCCAGTCGGCCCATTCCAGCACATTGGCCATCTGCAACCACAACGGCGCACGACGCGGCAACAACCCAGCGACCGCATATTGTTCGCGCTGCAGCACATCGAGTAACGCGCGCACCGTGACGGGATGTCCAGAATCCAACAGCGGGTTGAAATGCGATCGTATCGGTAACACCGCAACCGCCGACAACGCGAGTAATGCGATCGCGATCCACACCGCAACGTCGCGTTTCGTTGGCCGTGCTCCACGCCACGCGAGCACAACACTCGCAGGAAACGCGACGAACGCGCTCAGGTGCAGCGGGACGGACAACGCGGCGAGAAATACCAAGAGCGCGCGCCAACGCGAGCGGCCGTCATCCGGCACATCCTGTCGCCCCGCGCGTTCGCCCGCGTACAGCATGGATACGGCGCACAGCAAGGACAATGCATACACTTCTGCCTCAGTCGCGTTGTTCCACACGCTCATCATACCGCCCGCGCTCACCACAGCAACGACCGCACCGCGCGCACCGACCCACCGCGCAATCATTGCCGCGCCGAGTCCGCCGACTATCGCGGTTGCACACACCGAAAGCAGCGTGACCGAGCGCACCGGTCCCGCGGCGTGAAACACCAGCGATGCCACGTGCGCGATCAGCACCCACACCGGTGTTCCCGGTGGATGTGGAATGCCGAGCGTTTGCGCGGCGGTCACTAACTCCGACGCATCCCACACGGTGAGATCAGGAGCCGCTGTTGCGAGATATGCCGCGCCCAATACAACAGCACTCGCAACGCCGGCGATTACGCTACTTGGCAGTCGCATGCCGCGGCGGGCGCGTGGGTGCGCATTCATGTCGGTCGACCCGCAATCCGGAACTCGTTCGTCTGTCGCGGCGCTCGTCCGGCCAACAAGTCACGCACTTGCACCGACGTCAGCTGCTGTTGCAACACGCCGCCGTGCGCGACCGACACCGTTGCGGATTCTTCCGACACGACAATGACCAGCGCATCTGTCTCTTCGCTTAAGCCGAGCGCCGCTCGATGACGTGTACCAAGACTACGATTGCTCACCTGCGCTTGCGAAAGCGGCAAAATGCACCCAGCGCCGACAATGCTGTCACCACGCACGATTACCGCCCCATCGTGCAGCGGCGAATACGGTGTAAATATGGTCGTTAACAAATCGGCGGTCAGCTTGGCTTGCAACGACGAGCCGCTTTCGATGTACTCACTTAACGGCACGTCGCGCTCAACAGCGATGATCGCGCCGATGCCTGAACGCGCCAGACGTTCGACCGCATCCGCAATCTCGTCTTCGAGCGGCCCCTGTTCGAGCCGTCGGAAAAATTTCGTCACCGGTGCTTGCCCAAGATGCGCCAGTGCCGCGCGCAACTCCGGCTGGAAAATAATAAGCAACGCAAATGCGCCGTAGGTGAACACCAATCCGAGCAGATACGTGATCATCGTCAATTTCAGAAACCACGCCAGCGCAAATGCGCCAAGCAACATGACGATGCCCGCGAGCATCTGCAGCGCTCGCGTGCCTTCGATAAGCAACAACACGCGATAACAGAGCAACGTGACGACGACAATTTCAACGGCGTCGCGCCAAT
>JANYFO010000476.1 GCA_025362635.1 Gemmatimonadaceae bacterium
GCGCGTGGTGTGTCCGAGCTCCGCACTTGATGCAAATGGGTTGTTGCGCACGGCCATTCGTTGCGAGGATCCGGTCATTTTCCTCGAGCATAAGCATCTGTATCGGCAGACGTACAACAAGGGGCAGAACCCGGGTCCCAATTTCATGATTCCGTTTGGCAAAGCACGCACGGTGCGCGCGGGCACGGACATTACCGTTGTGACGTATGGCGCCACCGTGCAACGCGCGCTTGTCGCGGCAAATCAGATCGCGGAAGAAGGTGGACCGTCGGTCGAAGTCATTGATTTGCGCACGTTGTCGCCGTGGGATCAAGAAGCGGTGTATGCGAGTGCGAAAAAGACCGGACGTGTTATCGTGGCGTATGAAGATTCCATTTCGTGGGGCTACGGTGCAGAGATTGCGGCGCGTATCGCCGACGAGTGCTTTGCATGGCTCGATGCGCCGGTGAAGCGCGTGGCCAGCACCGATACGTTTGTTGGGTACGCACCAAGTTTGGAAGACGCCATCTTGCCACAAGTCGAGACGTTCCGCACGGCGTACACGGACCTCATGGCGTACTAATGCGCATCGCACTCGGCGTGATCGCGTTGTGCGTGAGCGTGATCGCACCGCGTGTGTTGCGCGCGCAACCGATCACCGTGGACGTTCTCATTCGCGGTGGTCGCGTCGTTGATGGCACCGGTGTCGCACCGCGCGTGACAGATATTGGCCTGCGCGGTGACCGGATTGTTTTTCTTGGTACGGCAACGGCGCGCGCTGTAAAGCCCAAGCGTACGGTCAACGCGAAGGGGCTTGTTGTCACACCGGGTTTTATCGATCCGCATGCGCACGTACTGGTTGATCTGGCGCAGCCGAGTACGAGTCATTTGGATGGGTATTTGATGCAGGGTGTGACTACGGTATTGACGGGCAATGATGGGGGTGGGCCGGTTGATGTTGGTGGTACGCTTGCCGCGTGGACGCGGCGCGGCATTGGGCCGAATGCTGGGTTGTTTATTGGACAAGGGTCGGTGCGCGGTACCGTGGTCGGTCGTCGTGATGTGCTGGCCACGGAAGTACAAATCGATTCAATGCGCGCGCTGGTTCGTCGCGCGATGATGGATGGCGCGGTGGGGATGTCTTCCGGATTATTCTACGCGCCGGGCAGTTTTGCGACCACCGACGAAGTGGTTGCGCTCGCGAAAGAGCTGAAGCCGTTTGGGGGAGTGTACGACACACATCAGCGTGATGAAAGTTCGTACGGCATTGGGTTGTTGGCGTCCACACGCGAAGCGATGCGTATCGCGAAGGATGCCGGCATCACCTTGAATATTTCGCACATCAAAGCGCTTGGTGTTGATGTGTGGGGGCGTTCGGATTCGCTCATTGCGATAATTCGTGCGGCGCGCGCGGCCGGCGATAAAGTATTCGCGGATCAGTATCCGTACACTGCATCGGGCACCTCGCTCACCGCAGCGCTGGTACCACGGTGGGCGGAAGACGGAGGCAACGCGGCCATGCTTGCGCGCTTTGCCGACGACACGTTGCAGCTGCGGTTGCGTGGCGAAATGGAAAACAATATGCGTCGTCGCGGTGGTGCCGCATCGCTGCTGCTCACGTCGTCACGTGACAAGGCGTTGCGCGGGCTAACGCTTGCTCAAGTGGCAGAGCGACTCAAGCTCGACCCCATTGCTGCGGCCATTGTGGTGATTCGCAATGGTGGCGCGGACATCGCGTCGTTCAACATGCAGCAAGCGGACATTGATGTGCTGGCGAAAGAACCGTGGGTGATGACCGGCTCGGATGGCAGTGACGGCCACCCACGCAAGTACGGCACGTTTCCGAAAAAACTGCGCGAGTATGTGTTGGATCGACCGGTGTTATCGCTCTCCGCGATGGTGCATCAATCGACTGCGTTGCCGGCCGAGGTGTTTGGGTTGACGGATCGGGGCGTGTTGAAGGTTGGTGCGTTTGCGGATGTCGTGGTGTTTGATGCGGCGACGGTGAAAGATCGGTCGACGTATATCGAGCCGACGTTGTTGGCGGTCGGCATGCGATATGTGTTTGTGAATGGGGTGGCGGTGGTTGAGGCGGGGGTGCCTACGACGGCGATGGCGGGGCGTGCGCTGAAGGGGAGAAGAAACTGATTTACCAGCCAATGCGAACACCGAGCAGGCGACCCGTGATGCGCACGTTGGTGTTTGCCCACGTCACAACGTGTTCCTCTCGCGATGCAACCACTGCAATGCGGCGACTGATGGATACGCCCATGGAAAGTGACGACGCTAATTCGACGCCGTAGCTATTTTCGACTCTCTTCACCGTACTTTATAAGGTCGGCCCAATGCGCCCGGTGAGACTGAGAAATCGAGTTCGGACGCGCGCGCCGAGAGCCCCGCTCACGGCAAACAGATCAGGTTGATTTGGCGCACAGCTATGATCGGCCGGGAGAAGGCACACCAAGTCGCCGCCGACGCGGCCCACCACAAAACCGCTGATACCTGCGAAGACTTCGAAATGGAGACGATGAATTAGCGTCCCTTCGACGAACACGGCGGCAGCGGCCCCTGAGCGATTCACAAATGTTCCACCGGTGCCGTTGGTCGCGCCAAATGACAGTTTAATCGACTGTGCTTCACTTGATGCAACTGCGGCGCAGATCGCGGACCCAAAGAGCAGAGCACAATATTTCATGTTGAAGGTCACAACGACCTCCAAGGGACACGATCACGCTTGGTGACAAATTTTGGGGTGACCAAAGGTGAGGATTAAAGGTTGCCGCCCGGTTAATCGCGCCCAGTGTTCAGAGTGAGCATGATTTCATCCCGAAATGATCCGTTTGCTTTACACTGGTTCGACATTTGCACCGCTTCGTTACGTAGCTGCGACGCATCGTCGTTGCGCTGTTCACACTACGTACCTGGAGACTGTATGCCATTGTCCCACAAACAGTTGCAACATATCGAAACGCGGTTGCACGAGGAACGGGCGCGCCTCGTAGGGCAACTTCGTGAGTTTACTGATACCGAGTCGAACGAGGACAGCGAAGATCGCGCGGGCGACATTTCTAAATTCCCCACGCATCCGGCCGACTTAGGGAGCGATATCGCGAGTGAAGAACTCGATGCGTCCATCGCCACGCGACGATCGGCGGAAATCGCCGAAATTGATGCGGCGTTAGAACGAATTGCGCAGTCACCGGACACGTTTGGTACCGACGAAAACTCCGGTGAGCACATTCCGTTTGAACGACTCGACATCATCCCATGGGCGCGTACAACGGTCTAATCACTTGCGTCGCTGCGGTGCTACGCGCGGATCACTTTCACTGCGTACTGTGACACGAGCGAATCACGCGTGACAATGGTGAGTTTTTCAACGTGCGCCTGTGCCACGAGCAACCGATCAAACGGGTCGCGATGCAGTGGTGGGAGCGCAGCAAGCGCGCCTGCGTGACGAAACAGTATGGGTAGCTCGATAAATCCGGACGCTTGCACAGCATCGCCTACGGTTCTACTACTCAAGATCTTCCCGAGTGCGGTCTTGATTGCGATTTCCCACGCCGACGCGGCGCTGACATAAACCTCGTCAGCGTCGCGAATGGCATTGCGTGCCTCGCGCGACAATCTCGCACCCGCATCCCACCAAATAAGCACGTGCGTATCGAGCAGGAGTCGCACGCGCTACCGCTCAAAATCGGCGAGCACGTCGTCCGAAAGCGGGGCGTCAAAGTCTCGCGCCACCAACCATAGACCACGTCCTAGTCCGGACACACGGGGATGCGCGACATCGGGCATGGGAACCAACATGGCCATGGGCTGGCCGGATTTCATGATGATGATTTCTTCGCCAGACGAGGCCCGATCAACGAGCGCCGACAGATGCGTCTTTGCTTCGTACAAACTGAGCGACTCGCGAACGACGCGCTTGGCCATCGGCTCTCCGGTGTGAACAATCAACCGCACCACTAAAAATTATGAGGCTTGACCAATCTGGTCAAGCCTCACACATACCACACGCGCCCATCCACAGCGGGTGCGCATTACATCGGCGGCTTCTTCTTGCCGAAGATGCCACCGAGTCCGGCCTTGATCGCCTCTGACGTAATGCCCCGGTCATCCTTCTTTGCATCTTTCTTGTCGCCCTTCTTTTCGTCGGCAGCTTTCGCGCTGTCGATGGAGGCCGACGTGCCAGCCATCATCTGCGACATATCCGCCACTTCGTAGCCATCGGGAATCTTGAAGACGTCGGCATTGATTGCACCAGTTTTCAGGTCCGTCACCTCCGAAAGAATCGTATCAGCGGTCACCTTGCCTTTCTTGTCAGTGCGCGTGGACCACGTGATGGTCTTGAGCGCCAGGCCTGTGCGTCCATACTTTTTCGTGTACTTCGCCAGCTCCACAACGAGCTCTGGGTTTGTGCTTTTCACACCCGACGAGAATGATTTCGACCAACTCTCGAGATTGCGCGGATCGACATCAACGTTGCCAATCCACTGGTCACTGGAGTCGGAGACCATCGTTTCATTGTTCATCATGAGCACTCTCACCTTGATCGTGCTCGCGTAATACGTACGCACTTTGCGCGTCTTGTAGCCGAGAATGGGTTCACCGGCACCGAGCTCTCTAAAATGGAAGCTGGTGTTGGTCATGGTCACTTTCATAACCGGATTATTCATCATCGCCCCAAGTCCGCTGCCAAACCCGTCGGCCGACATGACGAAGGCCTGCTTGTCTTTAGGATTCACGATGACAAATCGATTTGCCTCCCCCTGCACAATGACATAGCCGTTTTTTTGACCCATCGGCGTCACGCCTTCGATGTAGTCCAAGCGAATGTTGCCGTCCTGCATGCGGACGGTGCTCAGACTACTAGTTGTCTCACGCACCTTCTTATCAGCGCTTAATGACGTTACACGCGACGAGAACGTGACGCCTGATGCGCGCACGCTTGGCGCACGCGGTGGCACGACGAGTCGCGCATCGCGCCATGTCGACGGCCGCGACAGACACGAGCAGTGATCCAACAAGCACGCGCGGCAGCGTGCGAATGGATGATGGCAGAAAGCGCATGAGCCCCTCGACGACAGAGAGTATTGGTGCGGCGGGTATTCCGCAAAACGCGGAGTCCGTCTCAAACCTACAGCCGCTGAAGGCCAGAGCAAGCCGCGGGGGTTCCCGCAGCGCGACATTCGCGAGATCTATGTCGGGAGGGTGTCACCGGCGCGCCAGCCCACCGCACGCAGCTGCTCCAGCAACGCCAAGACGAGCGCCCTTTCGACATGCACTGGACACACCAGCACATCACCATCACACGCCCATTCCAACGCGTGACGTACTGCCACCAACTCGCTTGACGCTCTGGCCACACTCGCGTCTGGCACACCGAGCGCGCGCAGCTCATCGACAAATACCGCAGGCAGTTCGCCAAGCGAACGTCCGCGTAACATTTCTGGCATCTCTTTGACAATCACGCGATCAAACGGCGTGACCGACCAGGCCGCGCGGACAAGCGCACGCAATTGTTTGTCGTCACGATCGCCTGCTTGACCGAGCACCAGCAGTCGTCGTGTCGCCGGTACGCTCGCTGCCGCTCGGCAGAAGGCCGCCAATCCGTCGGGATTGTGCGCGTAGTCGATGAGCAGTGTCACACCACCAAACTGCGCGCGTTGCAGCCGACCAGGATTGTCCAACGGCGATGCACCGAACGCGATCAGTGTGGCCGTGATCGCATCGACAGGCACGCCCATCACAGCCGCGAGCAAACTCGCGCCAAGAATATTTGCGACGTTGTACGGTGCGGCGCCGCTCAAGGTGAGCGGCATTGCAACGACCGCACCAAGATCGTACCACGACTGCGCATAGTGCAGCCACGCTCGACCATCGTGCACAACGGCCGCATCACCGCCGTGCGCGACGTGCGCATCAAGCGCATCGTGGGCATCCGCCACAGAAAACCATGCGCATTGCACCGAAAGTCGCGTGCCGAGTTCGACAAGTATCGAATCGTCTGCATTGAGGACCAGAGAGCCTCGCGTGTCAAGCGCGCACGCAACGACACGTTTTGCGTCGGCTAAACCATGCAGTGTATGTACGCCGTACTCGCCGAAATGATCAGCGGCGATGTTGGTAATGATCGCGGCCGTTGCGTGATGCACCGCGAGCCCGCGACGCAGGATGCCACCGCGCGCGGTTTCGAGCACGGCAGCCTGCACGCGTGTGTCGCGCAACACCGTGCGCGCACCGGTTGGACCCGAATAGTCGCCGCTCTCGAGTTGCACGTCGTCAATCCAGACACCGTCGCTGCAGCAAAACCCTGCAACCCGACCTGCTGTGCGCCACATCGCGGCAACAAGTCGCGTGGTCGTGGTTTTCCCATTTGAGCCAGTGACGAGCGCGATCGGCACATCGTGTATCGTGTGCCATGGTACGACAGCGACATCGGGCACTAACGTGTGCGGCCAAGTACACGATCCTTCACCGCTACCGATCGACAACGTGTCGTCATCAAAAGTGGTTATCACTTGGCGTGACACCGCCGCCGCGTGTACTGCCGCGACGTTCGGTTGTGCTGTACGCTCAATGTCGCGCAACGATTGTAGTCGTGCGACATCAACAGCGAGCGTCTCGCCGCACACCGTCGCCTCGGCCCACACCCACGCCTGCTCATTCACCACAGTGGCCGTCATCAACGCATCGATGGGCGCGGAGGCGAACATGGTCGCATGCATGCCGTCCCGGCGGGCAACAACGGTCGGTTCCGCCCAATCGAGTGCGGACATCAGTACCCGGAGCTGCAACTCCCACGCCATCAGTAATTGCGTGAGTAGTTGGTCGGCGTGCGGGCTGTCGTCAACCACGACAACGAGCAACGCACCTTCTTGCGCTGCGTACACATTGGGTCCCATCAACCGTCGCGAGTCAACGATGCGCGGCGACGGAAACGGTGGCTCGTTCAATCGCTCGCTTCTGGTGCGAGGATCACACCACGGCCATCGCGCACGAGGACAAGGTCGTCGACAATTCCGACCTTCGCGCTGAGCCGCTCCTCGCGCCCGTGTGCAGGCTTTGCGGGCGCAGCATCGTCCGCCGGCGATTCTTCAACCACCTCGGCGCGCGGCACCGAACGCGCTGCTCGCGGAGCGGACAAAATCGCCTCGTGGTCACCAACGCGAAAGTTGACGATCTGCTTCCAACCGCGCGCCAATGCGTCAGCAAAAATGAGTACCAAGTCGCCAATGCGCGCCATACGGAGCGCCGCGTCGATCGCCTGCTGTTCGTCGACGACGATCGAAATCCGCTCGTCGGCTATGCCCGCCGAACGCAACGCATCCGCCAACATGTGCGGTACCGTTTCCGCGCCACGGCCCCGCAGTGCATCGTCGCGTCGACAGATGTAGTAATCAAAATTGGCGGCCGCTCCCGCCAGGGCAATCGCAATGATGTCCGCATCACGTCGATCGCCCGGGGCAGACAGCACACAGATGCGCTTGCCCTGCACGTCTAATCGGTTGACTAATTGACACAATGCCGTGACCGCATGCGCGTTGTGTCCGTAATCAAAGAGCACTTTAAACGGATGTTCATCGTACACATTTAATCGGCCTGGCGCCTGAAAAAATGTTGTGTCGAACGTGCGCAATCCGTGCCGAATATCTTCGAGACGCACACCCATTGAGAACGCCATCGCGGCCGCAAACATCGCGTTCTGCACGTTGAACGTCGCGCGGCCTTCCATCGTGGCCGGAATGAGATGCGTCCACAGCAACGGGATATGCGCACCATGATCGTAAATGGTGATCATCTGCCCGTTTACTCCCGCTTCAATGGCGCAGGCACGTCCACCGGCACGAATGTGCTCGCGCACCAGACTGTGCGCCGGGTCCATCGTGACGTAACACACGTGCTTGGCGTTTGTGTACGCGCCCATTCGCAGCACGTGTGGATCATCCGCATTGAGGACCGCCGTGTCGGTTGCCACTTCAATCACCGTGCGCTTGACTTCCGCCAATTGCTCGAGCGTTTCGATTCCCTTTTGCCCCAGATGGTCCGGCTGAATGTTGAGTACCGCACCAACATCGACATGACGCATCGCCATACCCGCGCGGAGCAGTCCACCACGTGCGGTCTCCAATACGGCTACTTCTACCGCCGGATCGCCAAGCACAATACGCGCAGACGTTGGCCCGGTCATGTCACCTTCCACCGTGCGCTGTCCGTCGATATAGACGCCGTCCGTTGTGGTGAGACCAACGCGTCGTCCGGCCAACTTATGAATGTGGGCGAGCAAACGCGCGGTTGTGGTTTTCCCGTTGGTGCCTGTAATGGCGGCAATCGGGATCGTGCTCAAGGCATTCTTCGGGAAAAGCATGTCAATCACCTTCCCTGCCACATCGCGCGCGCGACCCTCACTCGGCGCCATGTGCATGCGAAACCCCGGTGCTGCATTTACTTCGCAAATCGCGCCGCCAACGTCTTTGTAGGATTGTGTGATATCGGGTGATAAGAAATCGACACCACCGACATCAAGTCCAATTGCCTGAATGGCTCGCACCGCCATCTCGGCGTTGTCCGGGTGCACGACATCCGTCATGTCCGCTGCCGTGCCACCCGTTGATAAATTTGCCGTGAGCCGCAAATACACGTGTTCACCAAGCGACGGTACCGACTGTGCGGTGTACCCACTTTTGTCGAGCAACGCTAACGCTTGGCTGTCGATGTCAATTTGCGTGAGCACCTTCTCGTGCCCGATGCCACGTCGCGGATCTGCGTTCACCACGGCTACTAATTGTTCAATGGAGTGCACGCCGTCGCCGACCACTTTGCCTGGCTCGCGTTTTGAGACGGCAACAAGCTCGCCATTGACCACCAACATGCGATGATCGTGTCCGGTGATAAAACTCTCCACGATCACACTGCGCGAGATATCCTGAGCGCGTAAAAATCCCGCCGTCACTTCAGCCGCTGTGCGCAACTCGATCGACACACCACGTCCATGATTGCCGTTGTACGGCTTGGTGACCACCGGATATCCAATACGTTCCGCCGCTGCCACGGCCCGTTCCGCCGTTTGCACGAGACGCTGTTTGGGCACCGGTAATCCGAGGCGCGACAAGATGTGGTTCGTTTCTTCTTTGTCCGATGCGAGATCAACCGCGATGTGCGACGTCCGGCCCGTGATCGTGGCTTGTATGCGTTGCTGATTGCAGCCGTATCCCAATTGTATGAGACTGTGCTCGTTGAGTCGAAGCCACGGAATGTCTCGTTGCTCAGCGGCGTGCACGATGCTCGCTGTACTTGGTCCGAGCGCGCGACGTTGTGCGTAGCGAATGAAATCATCGCGTCGCGCGGCGAGGTCAAACGTGTCGCTCGCACTGTTCGGTTGTAATTCGCGCGGCAGTAAATGATGCAATAAATCAAGCGCGACCGCTGCGGCTTCGAGGCCCACATCTTCCTGCTCGTATTCGAACACCACGTCGTACACACCCGCACGACGCGTTTCGCGTGTCTTCCCAAACGTGACCTTCACGCCAGCGACATTTTGCAATTCAATCGCGACGTGCTCCAACACATGCCCCAGCCAAGTGCCCTCGTCTTCCGTCATGCGGCGTACAAAGCCACCGGGTTCGCCGTATGAGCAACCATGTTCGCGCAAGCCGGGCAGCGCCGTCAGCAACGACGCAACAAAATCGGCGCCAAGTCTGCCGGTTGGCCACGCTTCAAGTGGCCCGAGATCAAGCTCGAGTCGAATCACTGGAAAATGCGCGTAGTGGCTAGGCCCTACATACACGGACCGATCAAGAATCTCCATGCGTTGCTAGCTTCCCGTGGCGAACGTGGCGTCGATAGCAGCGCCGGTGGCCTGCCGCGTTTCAAGATTGAACGTGCCGCCCGCATGGAGCACGTGCACTTTTGCACCGACGAGCGTGATGGCATCACCGGGTTTGGCGTCAGCGATAGACGAGAATTGCACATCAGTCGGATCGACGACCGTCACCGCGCCCGATCCCATCACATCGATCACGTCATCCGGGCTAATGAACGCCGCCGTGTCTTCATCGACGCCGAGTCCAATAGCGAAGGGGTTGTAGGCAAGCGCCGTGAGGAGGCGGCCGAGTCGGTCACGTTGCCGAAAGTGCTGATCGACGATGATGCGATTGGTGAGACCGAGACCAGCGCACATTTGCACCATGCCCGCCCGTGGGGTGCTGCCTTCATCGCCAAACGCGATCATATGCTCGCTGAGAAACGCGGCGCCCGCGCTGGTGCCAGCAATTGGCACGCCCGCCGCATTACGCGCACGCATGAGCCGCGCAACTGGGGTGCCTCCAAGCGTCGTCGTAAGTTTGAGCTGATTGCCACCCGCGATGAAAATGCCAGTGGCATTGCCGAGCCAGTCTAACCAATCGCGATCATCACAGTCCATGCGATCATCGAAGTTCAGCGCCTTGGTGCTCGCGACGCCGTGCCGCAGAAACACGCGTTCGTAAAACGTGCCAATGTCCGGCTCGCTCGACGCTGTCGGGATGATGGCGATACGCGCATTTATGCCGTCGCTGAGCGCGACGAATCGATCCAGGATCGACTCATCAAACAGCTTGCCGCCAATCGGGATGATCCATCCACGCGTAGCGTCGAGGGGAGGTTTTGAAGGCATACGTGCTCAAGCTAACCCCGCGCCTGCGCGCGAAAAATCAGTATCGCGAGGATCTTGACTTCCCGTTCCGCGCGATCATACTTGGCCTTCCGGATTTGCCTGCACTCACATGTGTGGTCGGTTCCGATCGCACCACGTTTCACGACATACGCTTTGGTCGCTGCGCGCATAACCATGCGTGCGGCGCGAAGAGGGAACCCGGTGCAATTCCGGGGCGGCCCCGCCGCTGTAAGGGAGGACGACGAAGCATCCAACCACTGCGTCAGTACGACGTGGGAAGGCGCTTCCGAGAACGATTCCCAAGCCAGAAGACCTGCCATCGCCCGGAGTCCGCGCGCACCCTCGAGGGAGGATGGGCCGGGGATGTTCGTTTGCGCGCAGGTGCGTGTGACCGACGCCGTTGAGCTCCTTGCAAACATCGCGAGGAGCTTTTTTTGTGCGCGCTGGATTGTTGTCCTGTGCCATGAATACGGGTCGTCCTCGGGAGGTGCGTCATACTGTTTCACCACCGTGAGGACCGCTACATGACTAGCACTGTTTTTCCAACGCACGCGCTCGCGTCCGTCGGGTCGTACGCGCCGCCCGTCGCGCGCGACGATGCGCCCAACGCGCTGCGCGAGGTAACGAAGCGAGATGGTCGCTGCGTGGCCTGGGACCCCGAGCGCATCACACGAGCGATCGCACTCGCGTTTCATGCCTCGCGTCACCCGGATGCATCCAACGCACACACCGGCGACGCCGCCGCACGTTTCGGACTGGGCTTCAGTGATTTTTCTGAAGTGCTCGCCATTACGCAATTGGTCGTCAACACTGTTGAGCGCCGCGCCGCAAGCCAAGCGCCCACGGTCGAGTCAATTCAAGACGTTGTGGAAATGATGATTGCTGCGCGCGGCCATTGGGACATTGCCAAACGATACGTCCTCTACCGCGCGACGCGCGCGCAGCATCGGCTCACGTTACACGCTGAAAACGGCTTACAGGATTACATATTTTTGTCGCGGTATTCTCGCTACCGTGCCGACCTCGGTCGTCGGGAAACGCCAGCGGAAGCGTTTACTCGCGTCATGGACATGCATCGCGCGCACTTCGCCGATGTGCTGGATGCGCCGATCGCCGCATTAAAGAACCGCACATTGCGTCTGCTTATCGATGACACGGAACTTGCGCTCCAGCGGCGCGCCATTTTGCCGTCGATGCGTTCGCTGCAATTCGGTGGTGCGGCGATTGAAGCGAACAATGCGCGCATGTTCAATTGTGCGTTCACGCACATGGATCGGCTCGATGCATTCCGCGAATCGTTTTTCTTGCTGCTGTCGGGCACGGGCGTGGGATTTAGCGTGCAGCGTCAGCACGTGGCGCAGTTGCCCTCGTTCCCGTTGCGCGCCGCGGAGAATGAATTGCCAGTTGTGCATCACCGAGTGCCGGACAAACTGGAAGGTTGGGCCGACGCACTCGACGCACTATTTCGCAGCTATCTCGACGGGACCAAAGTTGAATTTAACTACAGCGACATTCGATCACGTGGACTGCCGCTGCGTACGTCGGGTGGTCGCGCGCCGGGACACCTGCCACTAAAAAAAGCGCTTGTCGCGGTCGAGCGCGTATTGGAGCAAGTCCCCGGTCGCGCGATGCGCCCAATCGAAGTGTACGACATCATGATGCACGTGGCTGTCGCCGTCCTATCCGGGGGAATTCGTCGTTCCGCCACGATCTGTCTTTTTTCGGTTGACGACGACGAAATGGCGTCAGCCAAGACGGGCAACTGGTTCGAGACCAACCCGCAGCGTGGCAAGTCCAACAACTCCGCGGTGCTCGTGCGCGAGTCCGTACACGAGCGTGACTTCGCTCGATTGTTTGACTACCAGAAAGAATTTGGAGAGCCCGGGTTCTATTTCGTCGACAACGCCGAATACGGGGCAAATCCGTGTGTAGAAATTGGGCTCGCGCCATCGATGATTGTTGATGACACGACACGCCTGCAGTTGCTGGCGTACGGGCATGACGACGTACCAGTCGGCACGCGTGTCTCGGGATGGCAAATGTGCAATCTCACCACGATTAACGCCGCCACCTGCGATGACGAAGCCTCATTTCTTGACGGATGTCGTGCGGCAGCATTGCTGGGTACACTGCAAGCGGCATATACAAACATTGCGTATCTCGGCCCGATCACTCGTGTGCTCAACGAGCGCGAGTCCTTGCTTGGCGTGTCCATCTGCGGCATTCTCGAACGTCCATCCGTGTTGCTCGATGCCACCATCCTTGAGCGCGGCGCACAAGCGTGTCTTGATATGAATGCCGCTGTTGCCGAGCATATCGGTATTGCGCCGGCCGCGCGCATCACGTGCGTCAAGCCGGAAGGGACGGCGAGTCTGGTACTTGGCGCTGCGTCGGGCATTCATCCGCATCACGCGCGTCACTACTTTCGTCGCGTGCAGGCGGCGCGCACGGAGCCGCTCTATCAGTGGTTTAAGCGTGCGAACCCGCACATGACCGAGTCGTCAGTGTGGGATCCAGAAACCACTGACGTCATCACGTTTCCGGTGAGTGCGCCGACTGGTGCAATTTTGCGCGAGAACGTTGGTGCTGTGCAGTTTCTCGAGTATGTGCGAATCGTGCAACGGCATTGGGTGTGCGCGGGACGTCGACATGAGCAGTTCAATCCCGGCTTGCACCATAACGTTTCGAACACCGTGACCGTGCGTGACGACGAGTGGGACGCGGTACAGAAATTTATTTGGGACAATCGCGAATATTTTGCGGGTATTTCGTTGCTGCGTGAAACAGGCGACAAGATTTATGCGCAGGCGCCGCGCGAGGAAGTGACAACCGAAAGTGATCTCGCACGGTGGAATACATTGCTCTATCGACCCGTAGACTATACCGCGCTTGTCGAAGCAGACGATCGCACGACGCTCGCTGATGTGATCGCCTGCGCTGGTGGGGCCTGCGAGATCGTTTAGCAATGTCGCGGAGCACTACATGCGTACGATGTAGTGCTCTGCGGCGAAGTTTTTATTTCACGGGCTTGCAGCCCATCTCCAAAACTTCGAACTGCGTGTGTACGCTCGACAATGCTTTTTTGAGCGTCGGATCATCAGCGTTGGCGACCACCAAATCGGCAAGATTTTGTGATTCCGGAACGAGCTTCGTCACCGCTGCCTTGAGCGTTGGCGTATCACATCCCCTCGGCGCCGTGGATGCTTCCAGCACCTTGGCCTGCGCGGCCATTCCTGCCGCATTCGCGCGGGTTGGCGCGAGGTCGTTCTTTCCCTTGGCCGGATGCCACGTGTCCATCAAGAATCGATGATACGCGTCGAGCTCCTTCCATCCGCTGCCTGCGTGATCCATCTCCTCCATTTTCCCACTTTCCATCGCACCCATGGGCCGCGGCTTACTTGGCGGCGTTTTGTCTTGGGCACGCAGGGACGTTGACGAGAGCACGAGTGCAGCAGTGACGACGCCCAGCAGGCGCGCGACGCAAGGTCGAATCATCAAAACTCCGAGAAGGGGCGGGTAAATACGAATTCTAAGAAAAGTCTCTGCCTGACTGCGGCGGGACAACCCGACTGGCGCAGTCTTTACGGACGGCCCCCTCGCCCAACGTCGTCCCGTCCCGCATCGTATCCCTCTTGGTGCCGCCTCCATCGGTGCCGACCCGGCGCGCCGGGATTCAACGATCCTCTTCACCAACTCCTCGCATGTTTCGTCTGCGTCGCGCCTCTCGGTGCACCGCCGTGATTTTTCTTGCCGCGGCATTGCCAGCCATCCTCCCGGCCCAGCAGCACATCACATCGCCGAAAGAATTTTTCGGACACGATATCGGCGCAGATTACATGCTGCCGAATTACACGAAACTTCACGAGTACTTCATCAAGGTCTCAAAGGAAAGCGACCGCGTGAAGCTCGATACCATCGGCCTCACGTCGGAGGGACGCCCGCAAATCATGGCGATTGTGACGAGTCCAGCCAACATGAAGCATCTTGCACGTTATAAAGAAATTTCTCGCAAGCTCGCTTTGGCCGACGGTGTTGACTCGGTTGAAGCGCACAAGCTCGCGAAAGAAGGGAAAATGGTGTTCTGGATTGACGGTGGACTCCACGCCACCGAAGTCTTGGGCGCACAACAACTGATCGAGATTTTTTGGCAGCTGTCAAGCTTCACCGACGATGAGACAAAACGGATTCTCGACGACTGTATCATCCTCGTTGTCCATGCAAATCCGGACGGCATGGAGCAGGTCTCCGATTGGTACATGAAAGAGCCCGACAAGCTGAAACGGACCTTCAGCACAATTCCACGCTTGTACAACAAGTATGCGGGTCACGATGACAACCGTGACTCCTTCATGAACGCGTTGCAGGAGACAACAAACATGTCTCGGCAAATGTTCATCGAATGGCATCCGCAGATCATGTACAACCATCACCAAACCGGCCCGACGGGCACGATCATGGCTGCACCGCCGTATCGCGATCCAGCCAACTACAATTTTCACCCCGCGATTATCACAGGACTCGATCTTGTTGGTGCCGCGCTGAATCACCGTTTCGTTTTGGAGAACAAGCCGGGTTTGACGTTTCGCGCAGGATCGAATTACTCGACGTGGTGGAACGGTGGATTGCGGACGACGGCGTACTTCCACAACATGATCGGCATCCTCACCGAAACGATTGGCAGCCCAACACCAATGCGTGTGTCGCTCGTACCCGACCGTCAACTGCGTTCGGCTGGCCTCCCGCTTCCAGTCGCACCACAAGAGTGGCATTTCCGTCAGTCGATCGATTACTCCGTCACGTCCAATCGCGCGTTGCTCGATCTCGCGTCGAAATATCGTGAACAGTTTTTGATGGATCGCTGGCGGATGGGTACGGATGCAATTCTGGCGGGCATGCACGACAACTGGACAATCAGCCCGAAGCGGGTTGCGGCAATGACGGCGCAAATTGAGAAGGATCGTACGGCGACCGCGAGCCCAGAAAATGCCGGTGGACGTCGAGGCGGTACGCGCGCCACGACGGGAAGCTCCGTGGCGAACGATCGCTACATGGCGTTGCTCAAGAAGCCGGAAGATCGCGATGCACGTGCGTACATCATTCCGAGCACGCAACCCGATTTTCCGACGGCACAAAGTTTGTGCAGGCGCTCGAGAAGTCCGGTGTGCAAGTGCAGCGCGCGACGTCGTCGTTCCAGACAAACGGCAAGACGTATCCCGCCAACTCATGGGTGATCCAGACGGGACAAGCATTCCGTGCACACGTGCTCGACATGTTTGAACCGCAGGATCATCCTAACGATTTTGCTTATCCGGGCGGCCCTCCCATCGCGCCGTACGACAATGCGGGATGGACACTGGCGTATCAGATGGGCGTGCAGTTTGATCGTGCGCTCGATGCGGTGACCGGCCCACTCGTGAACGTGAATGGCGTAACGGCGATGCCTGCCGGTATGATTGCGAAAGGCAAGGCGGGTTATTTTGTGCGCCCGGAAGTGAACGACGCCGCGACGGTCGCGAATCGTCTTGCGAGAGCGAACGTGAAAGCGTATCGCATACCAACCGCGTTCAAAGATGGTGCCGCCACGTGGCCGGCCGGATCGTGGTTCATTCCGGCTGGTGGTGCAGGCGACGCAATTGTTGCCAAGTCCGCGCAAGAGTTGGGTGTAAACTTCGCGGCAGCCAACACGAAGCCCACCACTGGCCAGCAGATCAAACAACTTCGCATTGCGCTCGCCGATCGTTACGGCGGATCGATGCCGAGCGGCTGGACGCGATTGATCATGGAAAAGTTTGAGTTCCCATTTACCGTGGTCTTTCCGCAGGACCTCGACGCCGGAAATCTACGCGCGAAGTATGACGTGATCGTCTTTACTGATGGTGCCATTGCCGCGCAGGCTGGTGCGGGCGCGGGTTTCGGTGGTTCACCAGACACCACGCTTATTCCCGCCGAGTATCGCAAGCAGTTGGGTCGTTTCAGCGCGGAAAAAACAGCACCGCACTTAAAATCATTCCTCGAAGCCGGTGGACGCATCGTCACCATCGGATCATCTATCGCCCTCGGCAAACAACTCGGCTTACCAATCGATAATTATTTGCTTGAGAACGGACGCCCGTTGCCAGGCGAAAAATTCTACGTGCCCGGTTCATTGCTCGAAGTAGCACTCGATACATCGGCAACCATCGCGACGGGGATGTCACCGCGCCCATCGGTGGTGTTCGACAACAGTCCAGTGATGAAGCTTGGACCGGACGCCGCCGCAAAGGGCGTTCGCGCTATTGCGACGTTTGATACCGACAAATCGCTCAAGAGCGGCTGGGCGTGGGGGCAGGAGCTGTTGAAGGGCGGTGTGGCGATGGCGGAAGCCAAAGTTGGTACGGGCACACTTTATCTTTTCGGCCCCGAGATCCTATTTCGTTCGCAGCCGCACGGCACTTACAAGTTGTTGTTGAACGCGCTCAGTGGTGGGTTTGAGCGTCCGACAAAGCCAGTGCAGTAATTCTGTCACCGCCTCGGCAAAACGCGCGTACGAGCTTTTACAGGCGTACGCGCGTTGTCGTTTAATATTGAGCCATGCGATTCGATCTAAAATCTGTGCTGCGCGCGGTCGGCGTCGCGATTCCGATTGTGTTCGGACTTGTTATCGGACGTCTCCTCTCACCATGGTTGCCGCAGTTTGCAGCATGGGTGCACACGCTCGGTGTGTGGGCGCCGTTCGCGTTCGTCGGCGCGTATATCGTTGTGGTCATTTGCATGTTTCCCGCCTTTCTCCTCATCATGGTCGGGGGGGCCGTTTTCGGCGTTGTGAAAGGATCATTGCTGGCCATGACCGGTGCCGTCATTGGTGGTACGTGCGCTTTTCTGATTGGTCGATATCTCGCGCGCGATGTTGTCGCTCGGCGCGTTGCCAAGAATCCCATACTATCCGCGATTGATCGTGCGGTTGGCGAGGATGGCATGAAGCTGGTTTTCCTGTTGCGCTTATCTCCAGCTATTCCGTTTGTGCTCAGCAATTACGCATTAGGAGTGACGCGTGTGAAGCTCTCGCACTTTGTAGTGGGCACGATTGGTTTGACACCGATCGTGCTCACCTATGCGGCGTATGGCAGTGCGTCTGGCGCAGGCCCGAGGCCCGATGGCTCGTCGGCCGTTTCGCCAACCGTGCTTGCCATCGGCATCGTCGCGACGGTCATCCTTGGCATCTTGCTTGCGCGCATTGCACAGAAGGCGATGCGTGAAGCCGAAGCGGCGAAAACACTGGCCGCCGTCACGCGCGCATTTTAACGCGCGCGTATTTAGCGCACGCGCTGCCGAGTAGCGGCTAGCGCCGTTCCATGGCGTCGCGGACGTCGAGCAGAATTTCGAAGTACAGCTGCTCGCGGCGATAGGCAAAGTCGAGCGACGTCATTGCAGCGGGATCGTCCGAAGATTTGGCGCGATCAAACGCTTCACGGTACATCTCTTCGAGATTGGTCAGAATACGATCACGGGAACGCGACATGCGAAGGCCCTCGAGGGCTTTGAGAGTGAGTCGGGGCGGGAGGTCGTTCGGCGAACTCGCGCTCTCCTCGGTTTCAAGGAAACGCGTCACCTTCTGAAACAACATCCGTCGTGCACGATCAGGGACGTTCACAAAGGGGCAGACCGGATGAACCGCTTGGAAGTGTTTGCACGCGACGCGTTCCGTTGCGTGTA